>JAISBK010000169.1 GCA_031266255.1 Treponema sp. | reverse complement strand
TACACATCAAAGCCTTGATCGTTGGTTTCCATAATACGCGGGACTTTCCCCGCCAAAGCAGTACTCATATCAGGTTCAATAGTAATCTCTTGGGACGTAACCCGCACCACCGTGCCGGCTCTACGGGCCTTGACCAAGACCCCTGAATCATAGGCGCACTTCCCTTCCATACCGGTACCAACCCGAGGAGCTTCGGGAAAAACCAGGGGTACTGCTTGACGCTGCATGTTGGAACCCATCAAAGCTCGGTTGGCGTCATCATGTTCCAAGAAGGGAATGAGTGAAGCAGATACAGAGATGATCTGTTTAGGGGATACATCCATATACTGAATATCTTCAGGGCCCCGGGTGGTATAATCCCCTTGCCTGCGGCAGGATACCTGTTCATCGACAAAAGAACCGTCATTATTTAGTTTTGCCGAGGCTTGAGCTATGTAATACCGGTCTTCATCCATGGCAGAGAGGTATTCGATCTCTGTAGTAGCCACGCCGTGGCTTACCTTACGGTAGGGAGTCTCTAAGAATCCGTATTCATTTACTCTGGTATAATTGGCCAAGGACACAATGAGCCCAATATTCGGCCCTTCCGGGGTTTCAATAGGACACATTCTGCCGTAATGGGTGTAATGTACATCCCGTACTTCGAAGCCTGCTCGATCCCGGGAAAGTCCCCCAGGGCCCAGGGCATTGAGCCTGCGTTTGTGGGTCAACTCTGCCAGGGGGTTCACTTGATCCATGAACTGGGATAGTTGACTGGATCCAAAGAATTCCTTGATCACCGCTACCACAGGCTTGATCGAAATGAGGTCCTGGGGCTTGATCGTATCTGTTTCTTTGAGGCTCATCCGTTCCTTAGCGATCCGTTCCATACGGCTAAATGCGGTTTTCATGGCATTGGCCATGAGTTCCCCTACGGAGCGAACCCGGCGATTGCCCAAATGGTCGATATCGTCGATATTTTCATCCCCCACATAGACTTTGATGAGGAATTTCATGGTGGCAATAATATCCCGTTTGGTCAGAGTAGAGTCTTTCAGGGGCGGCCTGAAGTCAAACTTCTTGTTGAGTTTATACCGCCCCACTTTTCCCAGATCATAGCGGCGACTGGTGAAAAACATCCCCATCAAGTCCTTTTCCGCAGCATCCACCGTGATAGATTCCCCAGGCATGAGCACTGAGTAGACCGCTGCAAGGGCATCTTCCTTGGAAGGTTCGTCCCGTTCTGGATCATCCTTAACAAATTTTATCTCTTCCCGCTCAAAACAGTTGAGGAGCATCGGGGAGTTAAGGGAATTCGGATCCTCAAAATCAATAACCTCTACCGAAACAATTCCATTGTTGAGCAGTTCATCCACATTATGAGGGTGCAGCTTTTCCCCTGCCCGGTAGAGTTTTTTTCGTCCACTTGCGCCGGAGTTAAGCTCCCCTTCTCCAGAACTAATCCACACCGCGCCGGCAAGAACCCGGCCTGAAAATCGTTCCCTGGTTTCCATATCATCCACTACATGCAGGGTTTCGATTTTATAAAAGGAGTGGATGATCGCCTCTCGGCTTTCATACCCCAAGGCCCTGAGAAATATGGTTCCCAGGATTCGCTTTTTCCGATCTATCTTGACGTAGATCAGTTCTTTTTTTTGGTCAATTTCAAATTCCATCCAGGAACCGCGGTAGGGAATGATCCGGGAAGCAAAAATACCCTTTTCATGGCTGAAAATGACCCCTGGTGAACGGTGAATCTGAGAAACGACCACTCGTTCAGCCCCATTGATGATGAAGGTACCCCGATCGCTCATGATGGGAATATCACCCATGTAGATATCCTTCTGCCGGATTTCACCGGTCTGCTGAAAGATAAGATTTACCCGTGCTTTCAAGGAAACTGCATACGTGAGGCCCTTTTGCTTACAATCCTGTTCAGATAATTTGATATTATCTTCATCCAGGGAATAGTACTCATATTCCAAGACCATATCACCGTTAGGGCTTTCAATGGGAAAGGTTGATCTAAAAACTTCCTCAAGCCCCTGTATTTCGAGGGCTTCATGGTTTCGCAAGCGCTCCCGTTGCAGGAAGCGTTCGTATGAACAAAGCTGAATATCGATAAGATCCGGAAGATCCATCACATCCTGAATATCCTTCCCGATATATCTTCGTTTACCGATTGACTTTTCTATTACCATTCTTTCCCCCTGAGGACTTATAAATTACAAAAAGGCCCCGGCAAACACCGGAAGCCTCGTCAGTGCACCTTACCTTACACCGATTGCTGCGAGAAAACTACCTTGTAATTGCTACCATTACTGAATTTCAACCGTACCGCCAGCGGCAGTGACCTGATCCTTGATTTTCGCAGCCTCTTCTTTAGAAATATTCTCTTTAAGTGGCTTGGGCGCGCCTTCAACAAGGTCTTTGGCTTCCTTGAGTCCCAAGCCAGTAACCGCCCGAACCTCTTTAATAACCGCGATCTTCTTGGTAGTATCATAGGCCTTGAGAATAACATTAAATTCTGTCTTCTCTTCCACAGGTTCCGCAGGTGCGCCTGCACCGGCTCCAACTGCCGCGAGTGCTACAGGAGCTGCAGCGGAAACACCAAATTTTTCCTCCAAGGCTTTAACCAGTTCTGAAACCTCCAGAACCGTCATGGACGAAATCGCTTCGATAAGCTGATCAATACTAAGGGCTGCCATATTACCTTCTCCTCATATACCTAAGTTATATCGTACTCCTACGAGTACGCTTCATCCTTACGGACGTTCCCGGATTCATTCCGGTATTATAACCGACAGGAACGGCAGCATCCGAAGCCTGAAGGTTTTTTTGTATTTTATATTTTGCAGCTTGGACGGTAAATACAACGCTATTCCAAATCCTGCTGCTCAGCTTCACCCTTTTTATCTCCCAGGGCTTTGATGGCCCGCACCAACCGGGCATTGATATCGTTAAGATCTGCCGCCAATGTTCGAACCGGACCATTCAAGACCGACATAAGCATAGAAATAAGTTCCAACTTACCAGGCAGCTTGGAAAAGGCCTCGGTTTGAGCCGCATCGTAGATCGTACCCCCCACCAAAGCCCCTTTTACCTTGAGTACCGGAGCCTCCCGGATAAACTCAAAGAGTATCTTGGCAACTTCATTTGCGTCCTGAGGAACAATAGCTACCGCAGTAGGACCTACAAGATACGGAGACACATCAGGAGCAGCTAGATGTTCAAAGGCAATTCGGGCAAAATTATTTTTTACTACCTGAAACCGTGACGATTTAGCCCCAAGCCGTTTCCGTAATACCGTGATCTGCTCCACAGTGAGTCCCCGGTAATCCGCAAAAATAAAGTCCTTGGAGCCTCCGAAATTTTCCTCTAATGCATGGATCGCAGAAACCTTAATATCCTGTACTTTTTTTGCCACAATGGCCATGGCTTACTCCTCGTCCTTGATTGAAACCCATATCCCGGGCCCCATAGTGGAAGCCACCGAAATCGTCCGAACAAATTCGCCTTTGGCGTCAACCGGCCGCTTCCGCTTGATTTCAGCCACCGCAGTCTTAATATTTTCGGCAACCTTTTGGCTTTCCATGGACACCTTACCCACCGCAAGATGCACCACCCCGGTCTTATCAGCCCGGAATTCAGTACGTCCTTTACGCAGCTCTGCCAAAGCGCCTTTCAGATCAAAGGTAACCGTTCCTGTCTTGGGGTTCGGCATGAGTCCCCGGCGACCTAAGATCATACCAAGCTTACCCACATCTTTCATCATATCAGGAGTAGCCACTGCCACATCAAAATCAAGCCACCCCCCTTTTATCTTTTCGATTAAATCTTCAGCCCCTACATAGGTAGCCCCTGCTTCCTGAGCCTCTTTTTCCTTCTCAGTCTTACAAAACACCAGAATTCGTTTCTCCCCGCGGAATTGATAAGGCAATACCACCGTATCTCTAACCGATTGACTTTTTTTTAGGTTGAGCTTTACCGAGAGATCCACCGTCTCATCAAACTTGGCAGGTGCCAGGGTTTTAACCAAATCCAATGCTTCCGCTAACCCATAGGAAGCAGCATGATCGTACTTTTTAAGGTTATCAAGGTACTTTTTTCCGTGTCTCATTTATCCACCTCGACCCCCATAGACCGGGCAGTTCCCGCGATGATCTTCATAGCCCCTTCAAGATCATTTGCAGAAAGATCCGGCATTTTCAGCTTGGCAATCTCCTCAAGTTTCGCCTTCGGCAGTTTGCCGACCTTAGTCTTGTGGGATTCTCCAGATCCCTTCTCAATACCCACCGCCTTCTTGATCAGAACCGCCGCGGGAGGGGTCTTGAGTATAAAAGTAAAGGATTTGTCTGTGTATACCGTAATAACCACCGGTATAACCAGCCCAAGCTCCATCGTCTTAGTCCGTTCATTAAATTGTTGGACAAACTGCGGTGCACTCACCCCATGAGGGCCAAGAGCAGGACCCACCGGCGGAGCCGGCGTCGCCTTACCCGCAGGGCATTGAAGCTTGATAAGGGTGGCAATCTTTTTCTTTGCCATGCATATTCTCCTTGTGTGGTATACCCGGAATAGATTCCTTAAAAACCAGTTCTACCGGAACATTCCAGGATAACGTTTCCGCTAAAATCAGAAACTCCCATCTATAATCACGGGTTTACAAATGAACCTTACTCAAAACCTGTTTACCTTGAGTAAAAAGCCCGCCGTTACCTACTCAATCAGACTTTTTCTACCTGTAAGATATCGACCTCCACCGGAGTATTCCGGCCAAAGATGCCGACCATCACCTTGAGCCTGTTTCTCTCATGGTTTACTTCTTCAATAGTCCCCGTGAAAGACTCAAAGGGACCTTCAATGATCTTCACCTGCTCTCCTGAAGCAAAAGACTGCCGGGTTCGTACTGCCCGCTCACCCTTAATTTCCCCAGACTTTTGCAGAATAGTCCGAGCTTCGTCACCCGGTAAAGGTTGAGGCTTTCGGTCTGCCGGCGTTCCCACAAAACCAGTAACCCCCTGGATCTTCTTAATTTTCGAACAGACTCCCTTCCAGTTTAAATCCGGAATATCCATTTCCACGAGAATGTATCCAGGAAGGAATTTTTTAGTCATAGTTCGCTTCTTGCCGTCCTTGACCTCAACCACTTCCTCAGAAGGCACCTTCACATCTCGAACCTGTTCCTTGTCAATTTCTCCGGACTCAATCATTATGCGTATGGTCTTTTCTATTTTCTTTTCATATCCCGCATAGGTGTGAAGGACATACCAGCCCGTTGCCATAGCTTCCCTTTATATACTAAAAGATTGCCTGCACTCCAAGGAGCAGAACCACATCCACCAAACCCAATACTGCAGCAATAATCAGGGTAGAAACAATAACCACCTTAACCGAACTAATCACATCGTCCCGGCTTGGCCATACAACTTTCCGCAGTTCAGCGTAAGATTCTTTGACAAATTGAACTATCTTGTTCATAACGCCCTCTTTACTTGCAGATGCTCTTTCATAATACAGGCCAGGTAGGACTCGAACCCACAACATTCGGTTTTGGAGACCGACGCTCTACCATTAGAGCTACTGGCCTAGAAAAACTCACTTGATCTTGGTTTCTTTATGCAAGGTATGCTTCCGATCAAAAGGACAATACTTATTAAATTCCAGCTTTTCCTGGATATTCCGCCGGTTCTTCTTGGTAGTATAATTTTTCCGCTTACATTCACTGCATTGTAAGGCAACAAGTTCTACTACGGTTTTTTTTGACGCCATGGTATCCCCTTAACATTTCCCAAGCCCCTTGGGTACTCTAAATTACGCGCTCAGAAAAACACATTTATCTATAAGCCCTCAAGCGGAATCGAACCGCTGACCGCATCCTTACCATGGATGTGCTCTACCGACTGAGCTACAAGGGCATAAACACATAAGTAATGACAAGAATACTCATATTTCCAAATTGTGTCAAGTGATTTTAGACCTAATCTTTCTTTTTTCCCTTCATTACTTTATTTTACGCTGTCTTTTAAGAATATATTTATTTTAGAGATTAAGGGAAGTGCAAGAAAAATGCAAGCCCTGTTGGTTCTTATCATGAGTATTATTCCTCCTACTGGAATAATATCATGTCCTTATACGAATTGGAGCCAAAAACGTGATTGACAGAAAAAAATTATTTTTATATAATGATACACAAGCCGAATCTGGAGTTTTGGTTTATTCGTATGTATTAGGGAATCATGCAAAAAAGTACACATCATAACATATATATTAGTACCAACTTACTTTCATTGGTCGTTTTGGGGATTGATTAAAAAACTCAAATTTCGGCTCATCAGTGAGCTTGGCTGACTGAATATCATTGCGGAGGTTCTTTATGATAAAGAACATTTT
>JAISBK010000142.1 GCA_031266255.1 Treponema sp. | reverse complement strand
TTTACCAAGCCCTGGTTTTCAATGAGGTCCATCGTGTACTGACTGGCCACTGCCTTGGTTTTGGGATCCCAATAGAGGGGTACATAGTCGGTGAGGTCGGTCTTGCCGATGACGATCCCCGCGGCATGGATGCTGCTATGCCGGTTTTTACCTTCCAGTTTTCGGGCAACCGTGAAAAGCTCCTGGTACTTAGGATCCTGTTCCAGTTCCCGGAGTTTTGGCTCGTCTTCCAGGGCCTTTTTCAAGGTCATCTTGGGATCTTCCGGAATGAGCTTGGTAATCATATTTGACTCATCCAGGTTGAAGCTCAAGGCCCGGGCAACATCCTTGAGTACTGCCTTTGCCTTGAGAGTCCCAAAGGTAATGATCTGCCCCACCCGTTCCTGGCCGTATTTCTGGGTAACATAATCAATGACCTCTTCCCGCCGCTGATTGCAGAAGTCTACGTCAAAGTCCGGCATGGAGATCCGTTCAGGGTTAAGGAAGCGTTCA
The DNA here is from genome assembly GCA_031266255.1 of Treponema sp. Classification (GTDB taxonomy): domain Bacteria; phylum Spirochaetota; class Spirochaetia; order Treponematales; family Breznakiellaceae; genus JAIRLU01. The sequence continues at coordinate 2,148 of JAISBK010000142.1, read as the reverse complement.
AAGAGGAGGTTGTATTTGAGGGGGTCTATGTCGGTTATTTTGAGGGCGTACGCGACGATGGATCCCGCACCGGAACCCCGGCCCGGGCCTACGGGAATATCATGTTCCTTAGCCCAGTTGATAAAGTCCGCCACAATGAGGAAATAGCCGGTGAAGCCCATCTTGATGATAATCTCCAGCTCATAATCCGCCCGTTCCCGCACCTCCTCCACCCTGCCGGGATAGCGTTTTGCAAGCCCTTCCAGGGTGAGGTGTCTGAGGTAGGCGCTGGCATCGGAAAATCCTGGGGGAATGTCAAAATCCGGGAGCAGGGGGCCGGGACTGGGTATTTCGGTCTTACATTGCTCCGCAATCCGTAGGGTGTTACTGACGGCTTCAGGGTAGTCAGGGAAGAGAGCTGCCATTTCCTCGCCTGTCTTAAAATAAAACTCATCCGTGTCAAAGCGCATCCGCTTTTCATCGCTCTTTTTCTTCTGGGTGGAAATGCAGAGGAGGATATCCTGAGCCTGAGCGTCTTCTCGCTCTAGGTAGTGGATATCATTGGTTACCACCAGGGGAATGCCGGTGCGCTTTGCTATGTCGATGAGTACCGGGTTCGCCTTCTGTTGTATCGGCAAGCGGTGATCTTGAAGCTCCAAGTAAAAGTTCCCCTCCCCCAAAAGATCCCGGAACCAGATGGCCCGCTTTTCCGCTGCCGCCTGGTTACCCTCCAGAATGAGACTCGGAATTTCTCCGGCTACACACGCGGAAAGACCAATGAGGCCGTGATGATAGTTCACCAGCAATTCCTCGTCTATCCGGGGTTTATAATAAAAACCTTCGGTATATGAATAGGAGGAGAGTTTTATTAAGGTCTGATAGCCTTCGGTGTTTTTTGCCAGCAACACCAGGTGGTAGTATTTATTGCCATACTCGGAACCGGATTTCTTAAACCGGGAACCCGGAGCCATGTAGAATTCGCTTCCAATAATAGGGTGGATACCCGCTTTTTCACAGGCATCCCGAAATTTGAGAATCCCGAACAAGTTACCGTGGTCAGTAATGGCCAGGTGTTTCATACCAAGGGATGCAGCTTTGGCTGCCAGGTTTTCTGCAGACGCAGCGCCATCTAAGAGGGAAAAGTCGGTGTGGACGTGCAGGTGAACAAAATCAATCATAGTATCAGTATGATACTGATACCGCCGGCTTTCTACAAGGGAACGGAAAGCCGGTGGTTTCCTTCACCCGGGCTAGGTGGGGATTCCGTTAGTTCGAATAGACTATTTTATTGTTGGAAAAGACCACGACAAACCTTCCATTACCGTAGGCGATACTATTGGGATCGCCGTTGGATCCATCGAATAGGTCATATAACCTATCATCGTTCGCTATTTCGGTCCAGTTTATGCCATCTTCGGAATAGATCATCCGGTTGTTATAGTCGCTTTTCTGGTCATTTCTCACCGCGATAAACTTGCCACTTTTGGGAAAGCAACCTTAGATTTAGTGGAAAAAGCGGGCTTTTGACCGCTTTTTTCAAAGCCATTCCCAAAATTTGGAAATGGCTCATTGATGTACGATTTATTGCCAATGGAGTAGCCGAAGCTGCCGATGCTCTGCACCAGTCACCATAGGCGTTTACTTAGTTTGTCGTGGGAACGGGGAGGGTATGCTGGATACCATTAAGCCAGTAACAGGGCGTTGCACCGCTACTGAGGTTATCATAATAGGATCCCGAGATATACACATCAGCGCCTGATACGGCTATGGCGGTGGCTCCTCCGGCTATTCCGGTAATGGGGAGATCGTGCCGCTGGCCGTTGAGCCAGTAACAGGGTTTCGGGTAGCCGTTGCTTGCAGAATAGGTTCCCGAGATATACACATTGGAACCGGATACGGCGATGCCCTCGGCAATGCCGACTTCACCGGGAATGGGGAGGATGTACTGAACGCCGTTGACCCAGTAACAGGGCTTGCTATCATCCTCGCCCTGATCATCGCCTAGGATATACACATCGTTGCCGGATACGGCTATGGCGTTGGTATAGCAGTCTTCCCCGGTAATGGGGAGGTCGTACTGGACACCGTTGACCCAGTAGCAGAACTTATCGTTACGATAATCTTCGCCCGCGATATATACATCGCTACCGGATACGGCTATGGCGTTAG
>JAISBK010000112.1 GCA_031266255.1 Treponema sp. | reverse complement strand
AAACGGAATTTAGTCAAGCCGATGTCCCTTGGCTCCAGCAATTTACTATTTACCACGACGAACCTTCGGTGACGAACCTTTGGTTCGACGACACGAGAGGAATTGGCGAAATCCCGCATCAGGCTCCCCGCCAAAGACGGCAACATCCACCTCGTTACGAATCAATAACCAGGGAACGAACTTTTTCAAGGGACAGATCCGTCGTTTCCGCGACATCTTTTACGGTCCATCCCTTTGCCAGAAGATTCCGCGCTATCGCAAGGGCTTTTTCTTCTTTGCCCTGTTCAATACCCTGTTCAATACCCCGTTCAAGGCCCTGTTCAATGCCCCGTTCAAGACCTTGTTCAATGCCCCGTTCAATCCATTGGGGGATTATCCCCGCCTCGGTAAATACTTCCTCAAATGTCCTCGTACTGTTTGCCATGTTCCATGCCTCCATAAATGCCTCTGGGTTCGCCCGCAGCAACACGTCCATATAGGCGCTCAACGGCACTTCCCGTGTCGCTTCCTTCCTCCCTTCCAGTATAGCCCTTGCCGCTCCCCCTTCCAAGTCGTTGGTCAGCGATTTTAGCCACAGATTCTCCCCCGCAGGCAGCCGTTTCGTCTCGATTATCTGTATCGGCAGGTAATCCCCGCTGACCGTGTATATTCCCGGCCCGGTTTCCTCCACCCCGTAACCCCGCTCGCCGGTCAGGTAGCTGATGAGCCGCCGGGGATGCCGCTGTTCAACCAGCGTCAGGGTTACGCCGGAAAACTCTATTCCGGGGGTAATGGCCGCGTACAGGCAGGCGTAGGCGTAGACTTTCAGGAAATCCTTCACAGAAAGGTAGTCTCCGGGGCTCTTGAACTCCAGGATGTTGTCCGACCTGAATATCCGGGCGATGTTCTTGTCGATAACCAAATCGCGGAACTTTTTAAGGATCAGCAGATCGACTCGGAGCAGTTCGTTGGTCAGGCGGTACTCATACTTGAAATGGAAGGAGTTTTTATACTCGATAAGTTCCATTCGGAGAGCCTGGATAAAGGCAGGCCGCCATCGTATTTTCCCAGAACGGGGCTTGTTCGTATCCATACCGGGGTTACGGTACAACAAAACGGGAACAACCGCAATATCCTGAACATCCGGCGGTCATTTCCAAAAAAGGCGGCTCAGTTGATCCTGGAGTTGGTTACGGGGAAAACGACTGACACAACCATCGATATGAGGGAGGTGACCCCCTAAACAAGGCAGGCCGGTTTCAACCTCTGTTTGAAACCGGCTTTTTTTATGGGTCTGGCGGGACTGTGCCCATAGACCGGGGACTTACCGTCCGGGCAGTGCCCTGAGAGGGAGCGTTACGTTAGACGACGGAAGCCCTTTATAACGAAGCAATGGCCCGTTGGGTCATCCGATCGCACCGTTCGTTAAATTCATTGCCTGCATGACCCTTAACCCATTTCCAGGTAAGAGAAAAATCCTCGGTCAGTTTATCTAAACGTTCCCACAGTTCTTTGTTTTTTACCGGTTTCTTTTCACTGGTTCTCCAACCGTTCTTCTTCCAAGCATGGATCCAGACACTTATACCGTGGTGTACATACTGTGAATCGGTATAGACCGTTATCTGTTTCGCGTTTACGTTTAATGCGGGCAATGCCTCAAGAGCGGCAATGGCTGCGCTCAATTCCATCCGGTTATTGGTGGTATTCTTTGCCGCTCCCCATTTTTCAGCAATAATACTCGGCACCCCGGTCTTTCCTTCCCCGGAAACACCCCGGGCCGTGGATTTGACTTCAACGATTACATAGGCCCAACCCCCCGGACCTGGATTACCAGAACAGCCCCCGTCAGTGTATATACTCAGTCCTTTGCTTGATAATGAGCGATTCCCCATATTTTTCCGTTTCCCCCTCGCTTGTATTTTCCTCTAAATCTAAGCTTGCTGGACAAGCAGCATTCGTATCCTCAAAACTGAAGTGTTGAAACAGCCTCGGTATAAAAAATTGCCCTGTCTACAAACCCAAGGGGGGCTTGAAAGTCCTTCAGGTATTTTCAAGTATCCAAACGCTCCAATGCCTGCTTAAAAGCTAAACCAGTGGGAGTGATAGCCAAACCGCCGGTGGCATTTTCCTTGAGTACGCCCGGCAGGATATCCCCAATCTGTTTCATAGCCCACACCACTTCATCAAAAGGAATAATACTCTCAATGCTAGATAAAGTCAAATCCACCGCGGTAAGCACATTAGCCGCGACAAAGGCGTTCCGCTTAACACAGGGAACCTCTACCAGTCCAGCCACAGGATCGCAAACAAGGCCCAAGGAATTCTTGAGGGACAAGGCTGCTGCAGAAAAACATGCCCTCAAAGGCTGTTCTTCCAAATACGCCAGGGCACACGCAGCCATAGCTCCTGCAGCGCCACATTCCGCTTGACAGCCCCCTTCTGAACCAGCCAAAGTCGCGCCCTGAGCAATGATTACCCCGGTGAGACTGGCCACTACAAAGGCATCCCGCAGCCGGGAATCGTAAGGAGCCTCCCGAATCTGAGCCATTTCAGGCGTCGGATTCCCCTTGGTATCCCACCACGCCCAGATGATCCCTGGGACAATACCGCTGGAACCTGCGGTAGGAAAGGAAACTACCTTACCCCCACAGGCATTTACCTCATTGATAGCTAGGGAATAGGCCAGAGACCGGGTGAACAGATCATCCTGGATGAGCCGCCGAGTTGCCGAGACAAACGCTGCTGCCGCACCTTTGGTAAGTCCGGATCGAGAGTGTTGGGGATGCTTAAGCCCTTTGATCAAGGCGTTCCGGGTAATCTCGATACGCCGGTCAATCTCGGTGAGGAGCCGCTCCTCAGACACGCCAGACATGAAGGCTTCCCGCTTGATTCCGTAATCCGGCGCGGGGATTTGTTCAGCTTCCAGTATTGCCTCAAGCTCAGAAAAGGTATGAAACTTACATTGCATGGTACCTCAGTCCTCCTTCTAAAAGCTCAGTGCAGGTACTGAGAGCACCTGGTAAATTGAGGATACGTCTTGGATTTGGGTAATGACGGAAGCGGGGACAGGACTGTCAGTCTCCACGACCAATAAGGCGTCCCCTCCCCGTTCCCTGCGGTGGCTGGAAGTGGCAGCTATATTGATGCGATGATGGGCCAAAATATGGGTTACCTCGGCAATGACCCCAATCTCATCGTAATGTAAGACCAGGATGGCCGCTGATTCACCTGAAAGATGCACCCGGTAGCCATTAATGGCATTAATACAAATAGAACCGCCTCCGATGCTTGAACCCTGGATGATCAGGGTATGGTCCCCATAGAGTTCCAGAACCAGGCTATTGGGATGCCAAAATGGGGGTAATTCAGCCACGGTTTCGATTGCGAGGGCAAAGCCTTTCCCCGCGGCTTGAAGCTCTCCTAACAGAGCACGACCCCGAAAAAGCCGTTCATCCTCAGGGGGAATGCCCAAAAGACCAGCCACTGCAGCATCCCCTGAACCATGACCTTTCCACGTAGCAGCCAGAGAACCATAAAAGCGAACCACCGCGCGTTGCGGGGCAGCACCGAAGATCTTCCGGGCGAGAAAGGCTATTCGGCTTACCCCAGCGGTGTGAGAACTGGAAGGCCCGATCATCACCGGGCCGAAGATTTCACTTAAAAGAACCTGTTCTTTGGGCATAGAACTACCGGACTTGATACGTCCTATGCCATCGGTTCAGGCTGAGAACAGAGGCGCTGCACATGGTAATACGTACCCGAAGCAGAAGCATCCTGGAGTCCATGCATCACCTCCAGTACGTGGTAGGCCAGTTCTCCGGATGCCCGGTGGGGACGACCTTCGACTATGGCTTCGGCCATATCCGTTACCCCCAAACCCCGGCTATTTTCCGGAAAATCCTTGAGCAGGGGAATTTCCGACCATTCCTCCGCGCTTCCACGCCGGATCAACACCGGCCCGCCAAAGGTATTGGGATCCGGAACCTTGAGACTGCCTTCGGTACCGTAGATTTCAAGGTACGGCAGCGAATGAGCATACACATCAAAACTGGTGATGATAGTACCCACCGCGCCGCAGGCAAAATCCAGGACTCCCGCAATATGGGTAGGGACCTCTACGGTAATGAGCTGTCCGTTTAGCGGCTCGCTGGTGATGGTTCGGGTCTTGAAACCCTGTTGAGCAGAACCGGAAACCCGGGCAATAGGACCTAAAAGGTTCACCAAGGCGGTAAGGTAATAAGGCCCCATATCAAAGAGCGGCCCAGCCCCGGTTTTATAGTAGAATGCAGGATTGGGGTGCCAGTGCTCATGGCCGTGGTTCATCATAAAAGCTACCGCGGACAGGGGACGGCCTATCCACCCCTCATCAATGAGTTTACGGCAAGTCTGAATTCCTGCGCCAAGAAAGGTATCCGGCGCACAGCCTACCCGTACCTGCTGTTCTTGAGCGGACGATAAGAGGGTCAACGCTTCCTCCCTGCTTACGCAGAGGGGCTTTTCATTGTACACATGCTTGCCCCCGCGTACTGCGGCCAGGGCAACTGCATAATGGTTCTGGGGCTGGGTGAGGTTGAGCACGATGTCCACCTCAGCACAGGCGATAAGTTCTTGGAGGTCTTTCATGGGGCGGATATGGTACTCCTCCGCGGCCTGTGCTGCCTGTGCTGTGATGAGGTCCGTTATCCCGGTGAGGATGACCCGTTTCCCAAACATACCGCGTAAGTTTTTGAGATAAATCCCGCTTATTTTTCCCGCCCCGACTATGCCGATACGTTTTTTTTCATTATCCGGTTCTGCTCTTTTCTCCATTGGTTCCTCCTAATACATGCCTTTATCACTTTTAAAGATATCCGCACTAAGCCCCTGTTCCACCGCAATACGTTTCCCCTCCGCAGCCCAGAGCAATCCCCGCTTCATCAGTTCCCAGGCTTCGGGAATATCAAACACATCGTTATGATGCCCGAGGGCATTGTAGTACACCCGGCCATGCCCCCATTTTTTAGTCCAGATCACCGGCACATCCACTACCCCGTTAGCAACATGATACCAGGGAACCGTGGGGAAACGGGTAGTAGCCAGCACTTCATTGGCAGGATCCACATGCAGGTAATACTGTTCAGATACCACGGCAAAGTCTTTAATGCCTTCGGTAAGGGGATTGGAACTGCTCTTGATGTTGACCTGGTAAGGGGTGCCGTCACAACCCGGATGAGCCACCCAGTTGCCGCCGGTCAAAAACTGCCAAGCCACATTGGACCTGAAGGCATCACACATCCCTCCATGACATCCGGCCAGGCCCACCCCGGATCCGATTGCTTCCAGTAACGGCTCAAAATAGAGCCTGGGAAGTTCCGGCCCCATAGACCACACCGGGATAAAGAGGTCTAGGGCCATAAGCCGCTCTTTATCCTCTAATACATCCAGCGTGTCCTCCACGGTTACCTGGAAACCCTGGGACTCCAAGAATTGGGTAAACCGTTGGCTTATGAGGTTCGGCTCATGTCCATCCCACCCGCCGCATAACAGCAACACCTTTCGTTGCGTCATAGTTGCTCCTTACTGCCCCTTAAAAGCGCTACTGCAGAACTGGTACCGCACCGGCAGTACCAAATCCCGTAGAGGTCTTAATGTAGTCCGCTTCGGCACTGCTTACCAGTTTACAAAGGCGGATCTTCTCTTCCTGGGTGAGATAACAGTTTTCCACAATGACCTTGAGGATCTGATGACCTACTATCTTTTTAAGAGTGGTAATTTCCTGCAGCACCCGGTCGAACAAGCGGTTCTTCACGTCCCCGATATTAATCACCATATCGATTTCTGATGCTCCATCAGCCAGGGCCTGTTCAGTCTCTGCTGCTTTTACCGCGCTCACACTGTACCCAAGAGGGAACCCTACCACCGTAGCGATGGTCAGGGTATTCCCGTAGATCTCGTGTACCGGTTTAATATATGAAGGAGGGATACACACCGAAGCGGTTTTATACTGGAATGCCTCATCACAGAGCAAGGTTATATCCTCCCAGGATGCGCTTGCTTTGAGCAGGGTATGGTCGATATGCCGTAACATTTCCTTGTCAGTCATAAAAATCCCTATCCCCGCTTACTGCGGCAAAAACGCCGCAGTAATCCCCGAATAATCATTAGGGATCTGCAATTCATCCAGGATTTGCGCAATCTGGCCTCGGTGATGGGTTCCGTGCATGGTGAGTTGGTGGAGCAGAAAATACACCGGTACGGAAGCCGGGTTTTTGCCATACCAAGGTACGGGAATGGTGAAATCCTGCTCATCGAGGGCAGACACTATCTGGATAAGCCCATCATCTATAAGCTCAAAAGCCGCAGCCAGCGCGTTCCATTGGGCCTCGGTAGCCGTATCCTTGGGAATAGCCACGGCTTCCAGGTCAGCCAGGATCTTTACTACCTGGGCTTTATGGGATAGGGCTGCTTTGAAAAGTCCTTGAAAAAAGACGGTTCCTCCCAATACATGCCGAACCAGCCCAGAAAGGCTGCCATAGTAACTTCCCCGTTCTTTTTCCCGTTCTTCCTGGGAAAGAGTATGCAGTATGGAAAGCACGGCTTGATTTCCTACTTTACCGTACTGGGCAAACATGAGACAGGTTTCTTTCATCATACAAATAGCTCCTCATATCGTATATATACGCGTTTCTCCGATTATAACGGGAACTGCTCTCCTATGTAATACTATATATAAAACACCGTCAAGTGAGCACCATCAAGCCCAGGATCTGCCTATTGAAACAAGGCAAAAATTGTTCTAGGATGGTATTGCTGAACCGGAACATAGAAAGACCCGTCCGATGTTGTTTGGCAATTTCATCGTAATGCGGGGAAGCCATACGGTTCATGTGTGAACATGAGGCAATTCAGGATGAGTGAGCGGGGACGAGTTTCAGCCGCTTAAAAACCCGCCGTCTTTAGGTGGTGGTCGTTTAGAATGAACTATCGCAGGGCAAGCTCCGGGGTATTAAACCAATGCCTTCGAAGTAAAGGATTTGATAAGGAGAAAATAGCATATGCGTAACTCGTTATATAATGAAGATTTGTCCGTGGGGGGGGCGGGGGGGGGGCGCGGGCGGGGGGGGGGGGGGGGGGGGTGGGGGGGGGGTGGGGCGGGTAGGTGGGTGTG
>JAISBK010000069.1 GCA_031266255.1 Treponema sp. | reverse complement strand
GCGGAAAAGAGGATCCTTAACGCCAGAATATGGAACGAATTGATGGGCGTAAGGAGATGCCAGTAAACAGGCAAGACCCCCCAGAGGATCAACGACACCACGACAAAAGCCACCCCTGCGGGGGAACGACATGAATACGGCGTAGTACGAGGAAGCGGCATACGTCCCTTTGTTCCTACCTTGCGCAAACTATCGGGCACTCGCGTTGCCCCCCGCAGGAGATAGGCTCGGTTAATAGTTCTGTATGGTCTTTGAAAACCGCCACGGTGTGTTCCCAGTGCGCGGAGAGCTTGCGGTCTGCGGTAACCACAGTCCATCCATTCTCCAGCACATCCACATCTCCAGTACCCAGGTTGATCATCGGTTCTATGGCAATCACCAGGCCCCCTACCATCCGGGGATTGGGTCCTCGGGGCTGATTGGACACCTGGGGATCTTCATGGAGATCAAAGCCCACCCCATGACCGCAGTATTGATGCACCACCCCATAGCCTTGGGAAACTGCATGGCTATGCACTGCCCGGGCGATCTGCAAAAGCCGGTCTCCAGCCTTGGCTGCAGCGATGCCCTTGTATAAACATTCCTGAGTAACCATGTTGAGTTTATGAGCGGCCTCACTTACCGTTCCTACCTCAACCGTGATTGCCTGATCACTGATGAAACCGCCCAATTCAATACCGCTGTCCAGGGATACCAGGTCTCCCTGGGCGATCCGTTGTTTAGAAGGCAGTCCGTGGATCACCTCATGGTTGATGGAAATACACAATACCGCAGGAAATGGATTTTCCCTGGGGCCATATCCTAAAAAAGCAGGCTTCCCCCCTGCCTTTTTGATCCAGTTTTGAGCCCATCTTTCCAGTTCTAGGGTTTCAACCCCCGGAGTAACCAGGGGAACCAATTCCCGGTACATGGCAGAAAGCATACGGCAGGAAGTACGGATACCCTCGATCTGTTTCTCATTCTTTAAGCGAATCATGTTGTTCTATTTTCCTATTTTTCTGCTTTAATACGTTTATGCATACCTTTATACGCGTATACACCCCTATACCTTGAGTTTCCGCTTGAGCTGCACTACATTGGGAAGGGCCGGATCCCGCTTCAAGGCTTCCTGGAATACCCCTTTGGCAGCGTCCATGTTTCCCATCTGGACCAAAGCCTCTGCCATAGAACGCATCCACCGAGCCTCATCCCGAGAGGAAAAACCCAGTTCCAGGAGCGTTTCTATACACTCCACATACGTTTCTTCATCTACTGCAGATTTGAGCCTGAGCCTGACCAGCTCTTTCAAGAAGCCCTCAATATCGCTCATAAAATGCCGGAAATAGGGCCGCCGCCGTTCTTCCCGAACCAGGTTAACCAGGAGCATAAATGCTTCATAATAACAGTGCCGCTTCTCCAACTCCTCTGCCAGGATAAAGGTGCAGTCCATCCAGTCTTCCCGGTTAAGGTATTGCTCCATAGGGAAGGCCAAGCCCCCTTGAGTTCTCCACACCCCTAGGGCGTGCTCCTCGTCCAAGTGCAGGAGATCAAAGAACACCAGTTTTGCCTGACTCGCCGGATCCTCTGTTTGGGATTCCAAGAAGGTCCGATAATCAAAGTCAACCCGCTTGACGAGACGGCTATAGGCTCTATCGTATTCATAGCGTCGCTCTTGGTCGGAGAGCACCTCATACGCACACAGGAGCTTTCGCATCTCCGCTTCCCCGGATTTTCCCGCAATATCGGGATGCAGCCGTTTCGCTTGCTCACGAAATGCCCGCTTAATATCCTTAGAAGAAGCATTTTGATCTATTCCCAGCAGGTTGTAATAATTTTCCACACCTCTTCACATCCCATCATGCTCCGATTCGTTTCCCCAGAGATTCCGCGTGAGGAGCATTGAGGAGAACCTCACTCCAATTAACCATCATCCCTTCTTTTTCCATGGCCCGCATCAAATTGGTGAGGGCTTTGGTGGTAAACGGTCCGTTTTTTTTAAGAAAAGCAGCTCCTTTTATGCCGATGAGCCGGTTACCCATAGACAGTATCTTCGTCACTGCCTCAGGCATCTTACTGCTAAACCAGGATTGTGCTTCAGCGCTCACCGCGATATAACGATAGGCTGGAAGTCTGGATCCATCTTCAGTCCACGCATCAAGAATATCTACCTGGTGTCCCATGGATTCCATACCTTTTGCCAGGGCCTTCACATACTCAGGAACCCCCTTGGATTGCGCCGGAGCGCTGATCACTGCTATTCTCATATATACCCCTATACCCCGTTCGCTCTCTATCTATGAACCTCAGTTGAAATTCAATAGACTCCTACAGGCTCTTAGGTACGCTTAAAAATCTGGTCAATCGTCGGCTCTTTGACCACGAGTACCGAACATTTAGCGTTGAGCATAATTTCCCGATGCGCATGGGAAATTATGTCCCGGGGATTCCGGTCTTTCTCCAAGCCTCCCAAAATAATCATGTCCGCCTTCTTATACTCTGCAACGGTGAGAATCTCCGTATACACCGCGCCCCGGCGGAGTTCTCGTTCTATTTTAACACCCTTAGCCCCGGCTAGTTCCTCCACAAAAGAAAGATACCGTTCACCATTTAGCTCAAGACTCTTTTCATACTCCTGACTCTCCTCTTGAATAAAGAGCTTGCTCAGGGTTAGTTGACGTATGGTTGCAATATCCACCACATACACGGCGGTAAGATTACACCGATAGAGTTTAGCCATAACAATTGCGTACTTTGCCGCCGAAATAGAGGCATCAGAACCGGTAACGGCGACAATAATATTGGAAAAGAGGGACTTTATCATTCCTTAGCGGCCTTCCTTTTTAACAACTTACTGGTGAAAAACGCATCTCTGTCCCGCTCTTCCAGGGCTGATTCAATATACACTTTTGTTTCTTTGGCTATGGGGATCACCCTTTTTTCCAAGGCATTCACCCGTCGCTGGGTTTTGCGGACTTCCCTGGCAAGACGCCACGCAATGGTGCGTACCGCCGCTAGTTCGGTCACGGTTTTCAACAGTTTAAAAAATTCTAATACAGTTTCATCACATTCTGCAAACGAATTGGTGAGCGCATATTTGAGTTCTACCCGAGGAAGGTGGACTTCCAACCCCGGTAGGGTCATCCCCACCGTGCTTACCTTATACTCTTTCAGGTCAAACTGGTAGAAGATGTTCCTAGAAAGCCTATCCGCCCGTTCCCGGCCAACCACGATGAGCATCCGTTTTAAGGCAGGATAGGCCACGGCAACCTGGGCATCTAAGTCCCGTTCCAAGAGCTTTACCTGCTCCACCTTCCGCATCAGCTCCATAACGAGGATTTCCCGTTTCTGTTCCAGTAATTCGTACCCTTCGCTCGCCGTAGCCAAGCGCTCCTTAACCTTGATGAGGTTACTCTTAGTGGGGGCAATGGTTTCACGAGGCATGGTTATGAAGCCTCCTGGCTTACGCCTGCCGGCTCCTGAGATGCCGCCACAATAGGATCCAGGTACTTTTCAATCAGTTCTTGCTTGATCCGCAATAATTCATCCCGGGGAATTTCAGTAAGCACGGTCCAACCCAAATCCAAGGTTTGGCTTATATCCCGGTTTTCAAATTCCCCTTGACTCAGGAATCGCTGTTCAAATTGCTCCCCAAAGCTCAGGTACTGTTTATCCTCTGGGGAAAGTTCTTCTTCTCCAATGATAGACGCCAAATTCCGAATCTGTTTTACCTTAGAATAGGCCGCAAAAAGCTGGCTGGATACATCCTTGTGATCCTCCCTGGTCATACCCTGTCCAATGCCGTCTTTCATGAGCCGGGAAAGGCTCGGCAGTCCTGCTACCGGTGGATAGACCCCCCGTTGAGCAAGCTCCCGGTCTAGCACGATCTGACCTTCGGTGATATACCCTGAAAGGTCTGGAACAGGATGGCTGATGTCGTCATTGGGCATGGTGAGAATGGGGATCTGGGTAATGGAACCAGTGGATCCCTGGATCTTCCCGGCCCGCTCATAGAGGGATGCCAACTCAGAATACAAGTAGCCTGGATACCCTTTACGGCTCGGAACCTCCCCGCGGATGGAAGATACCTCCCGCAGGGCCTCACAGTAGTTGGTCATATCGGTCATCACCACCAGGACATGCATATTTTTTTCGTATGCCAGGTATTCCGCTGCAGTGAGGGCACAGCGGGGGGCCACAAGCCGTTCTAGGGAAGGGGCATCTGCCAAAGATAAGAAGATCACCACCTTAGCCAAAACCCCGCTGCGCTCAAAGTCATCGAGAAAGAACCGGGCCACATCGTATTTGACTCCCATGGCGCAAAAAACCACCACAAAAGACTCTTCTGCTGCGAGAATCTTCGCCTGCCGCACGATCTGTGCAGCCAGCCGGTTATGGGACAGGCCATTTCCAGAAAAAATCGGGAGTTTTTGTCCCCTAATAAGGGTATTCATGCCGTCAATCGCAGAAATGCCGGTCTGGATAAAGTCCCGGGGATAAGTGCGGGCATAGGGATTGATGGGAAGCCCGTTTATATCCAAACAGGTAGAAGAAAAAATAGCGCCGTACCCGTCAATGGGTTCCCCCAAACCGTTGAAGACCCGGCCCAAAAGACCGGTTCCCACCCGGATTTCCATGGGCCGTCCCAGGAATTCCACCCGGGCTTCATCCGCGGAAAGGCCGGTCGTACTTCCGAAGATCTGGATCGCGGTCCAGTCTTCGCTCATATCTACCACCCGGCCCAAACGTCGACCCTCACCCCGGTCATAGACCGCCACCATCTCATTAAAACCCACATTTTTACTTCGGGCCGTGATCACCACCGGCCCTTCAATTCGGGTAAGTCCCCGGTATGCCACGCCTCTCATAGAACCTCCCTGGCACGGTACATCCGTTCCAATGCTTCCAGGGCTCCCCGCATCTGCCCCTCAAATTCCCCAAAACGCGTGATTTCTTCGTTTTTTATGGTACTTTTAAGCCGGGAAAGCTGTTCCCGAATAGAAAGGGATGCCCTACCCCCTTTGAGGCTGGTAATCTTGATCAGGGGAGCCCCCAGTTTGATACATACCTGGGCACGCTCATGAAATTCCATGATAAGCTCCAAAAGGCGCACCTGTTTTGTAGGTACACAGTACATGTCTACAAGGTCAAAGGAATTCTGCTGTAAAAAACCGTCTTTGAGGATATCTGCGGTAAGGAGAATGAGCCGCTGATCATCAGGCAAGGCGTCCGGCCCAATGAGACGGACGATTTCTGCCAGGTGCTGCTCTTTCTTGAGGAGATCCAGGGCTTGCTGCCTGACCAGTGCCCAGGCAGGATTCACCCGTTCCCACCAGGACTTAACCTCTTCGGCATATTCAGAATAACTATCAAGCCAACTGATAGCCGGATAATGCCGGGCATTAGCCAAGTCCCGATCCAAGGCCCAAAAACAGCGGATGAAACGCTTGGTATGCTGGGTTACCGGTTCAGAGAAATCCCCTCCTGGAGGTGATACGGCCCCGATGATAGAAATCGAACCTTCGGTACCGGAAAGCGTACGAACCCGGCCTGCACGCTCGTAGAATTCCGCAAGCCTGGTAGGAAGATACGCAGGGAAACCTTCTTCCGCGGGCATCTCCTCCATCCGTCCGGAAAGTTCTCTGAGGGCCTCGGCCCAGCGACTCGTAGAATCCGCCATAATCGCCACATGGTAACCCATGTCCCGGTAGAATTCCGCCAAGGTAATTCCGGTATAAATCGAGACTTCCCGGGCAGCTACCGGCATGTTAGAGGTATTTGCGATGAGGATGGTACGTTCCATGAGGGATCTACCGCTTCGAGGGTCTATAAGATGGGGAAACTCGGTGAGCACATCGGTCATCTCGTTACCCCGCTCCCCGCAGCCTATGTAGATGATCACATCCGCATCGCACCATTTGGCAATGGCATGTTGGGTCATGGTCTTTCCCGTACCGAACCCCCCTGGGATGGCTGCGGTTCCTCCTTTGGATAAGGGGAAAAATACATCGATCACCCGTTCCCCGGTAATCAGCGGCTGATCCGGTATAAGCCGTTCCGCAGCAGGCCGGGGAATCCGTACCGGCCACCAGTGGGCCAAGGGGAGATCTTCTCCCTGGTCGGTTCGTCCTATCACCCCATCACACGTATACTCCCCTTGGGGGGCCAGCTCCATCAGGTTCCCCCCCCGGAAATCCGGGGGAACCATGATCTTACAGGTGATACTGTTGGTTTCCTGTATTGTACCCAGCACCGCACCAGGCCGAAGCGCCACCTGAGTTCCTGCAGCGATTTTTTCCGCCAACTCAGGATCAGGGATAAAAGTCCATAAACGCTCCGTATCTAAGGGTTCTCCCCGGGATCCAGGATCCATAAAAGCCCCGGATTGTTTATAGAGAAAGTCCAAGGGCCGCTGGATTCCATCATAGATGGTACCGATGAGTCCAGGACCAAGACGCACCGAGAGGGGCCTACCGGTAGAGGATGCGGCAGCTCCAATCTTGAGTCCTGTATCATCCTCATAAACCTGGATCACCGCCTCGCTCCCTTCAATGCGAACCACTTCCCCGATAATATGCTTCTCTCCTACCTCTACTACATCAAACAGCCCGACTCCGCTGATCCCAACAACCCGGATAATGGGACCGGCGATACGTTTTACTTGGCCTTCAATCATAGGGATACCTCGTTTACCAGGACATCGGGTCCCATGAGGGCCTCCACCAGTTCTGCCCGTTTATCTTCCAAAAGGGTCCTCCCCAGCTCCCGAATGGAAACGGTAATTTGCACGGTTGGAGCATCCGCAACTATGTCAGGGAAGGGTTCTTCCGGGATATGCTGGGGATGAGCTGCGCTGAACGTCCAGGTTCCCGAGGGGAGACAGGTTTTAAGAACCTGGGTTCCTTCAGCATCCGTTAAACCCCGGCATTGCACCGTAAATCCAGAAACCGGCTCTCCGGTTCTGTGTACTTCCGCTATACACCGTTGCAACTCTCCGGTTAAAAGGGAAAGCAGCGTTTCCCGGGGAAGGCTGCGGAAATAGGCATTCATGGCAGACTCAAGCAGCTCTTCGATCTTTTCCGCCCAGATCCGGCGCTTATCCAGGACAAGCCTGGCCTGGAACTCTCGTTGTATTGTTGCGAAGCCCTGGGCGTATTTTTGTCTCATCTCGGCAAGGGACGTCCGGGTTTTCTGTTCCCATACCACATCCCTGGCTTGCACCGCCTCATCTGCCAATTTGAGTATGCGATATGCCTTTTTCTGGGCGTCCTCCCGTATTTCTCGATCTAACAGTTCAGTGGATTGCAGTTCTTCCATACACGTCCTGCTTTAGTTTATTACACATGAATTCCAATGGCCTCCCGGATCGATTCCACCAAGGTCTTACGACCAGGCAGTTTACCCATCATACCAGGAACCTCTACCACCAAGGGGTACTGATCCGACAATTGCCATCGGATAAGCATATCCCCCAGCCAATCAGCCACCTCTTCGGTGAGGATCAGGATCTGGCAATGCTCAACCTTTTCCATGGGTACCCCATCAGTACTGGAACTGTTAGCCATCCCTTGGGTAATATCCAGGAACGCACTTTGTGCGTCCTCGGCATTGATCACCGCTTTTCCGCGAATACCGATGAAACGGAACGCGGTTACCAATTCCGGGTCACCGATAAAAAAGAAGTCCACCCTTAATTAAGGACCAAAATGAGCAACGCCACAAGGAAGCCCCACAGGCATATCCCTTCCGCCAGACCTGCATAAGGCAGAGCCTTACCTGAAAGCTCAGGGTTTTCACTCATGGCCCCCATAGCCGCTGCCCCAATTTGACCCACCGCAATACCCCCGGCAATACAGGATATCCCCACTGCCAAAGCCGCGGCAATATACTTCCACATCTCAGGCCCGTTCTCAGCACTTATTTCAGAAGACGCCGAACCCTCAGAGCCTTTGACTTCCTGGGCAAAGACCAGAACTTGTGAAGTGGATAACAATACCAGCGCCAAAATAATGATAATTCGTTTCATGACTTAACCTCCCTGCGAAATCGGAAGGGAGAAAATTCCACCCCGGTTTCGGTAAAAAATTTACTGAAAAACTCATAATATTGAAGACGTACCACCTGAATGGCAACGATCATTCCCTCAAGGAGTATTATCACCGTGTTCCCCAGGATCATAATGATAAGGGAAAATAGAGATCCGCCGGCCAGGTGGGACACCATGCCGGAAAGGGTAAAGACGATAAACGAAAGCACCCCATGAGAAAGGGCAAATGCCCCCACCCGGAGAAAACTCACGGTGTTAGAAATATACGAGGATAGGGTCTCCAGGATTTCCACAAACCCTTCCATAATAAAAACCATCAGCCCTTCAGCCAATAGAGGCCGCTCTCCAGAAATGAGGCACCAGATCACCGGACTAAAAAAAATACAAAACCCCGGCACCATAAGCCCGAGGATATCAAACCAGGCAAAACGCCCTCCCATAAGACAGCGGATCGCGATAAACAGAGCATACCAGAATAGCACCATTCCGGCTATTCCTGTTTTTGAAAAAAAGGCTTTTTCGTATTTTTTAAGAATGATTTTATTGATGATATTGATCCAGAGGCCGATGGAAGTAAGGATAACACCCACCCCCAAGGTAAACCCAAAGAAATAAAAGAGCTTTTCTATATTATCTGATTCAGGCATCAGGTGCAGAATGTGCCCTGGTGGTTCCCCGGTTTGCCCGGTAAGGCTCATGAAAAACCCTAGAAGCTGCCGGGTAGGCGCCACAAGGAGTTCCTCATTGGTAAACACCGATCCGGTCAACAGTCCCATGAACATGGAGGACAAACCAACCGCTACCAACGGAGTTGAATAGTGCCTAAACCCTGCCAATGCCTTGATACCCCGTTTCCGGGTAAGCATCCCCAGCAGCAAAAGCACAAAACCTTGCCCTACATCGCCAAACATGATTCCAAAGAGAATAGTAAAAAACACCGCCACAAAGGGAGTCGGATCAATGGTTCCATAGAGCGGGGCCCCATAAGAAAAGACCACCCCTTCAAAGCTCCGCACAAAGGCGCCGTGCTTGAGTGAAACCGGTACCTTTTCCTTGCCTTCCTTAACCGTTGCTATTTCATCAGGGTCAAATGCCCACACCGCTATGCGGCCGTCGGTGATGTGCTCCAATTCCGTCACCAGACTTTCCAGGGTATCTGCCGGTACCCAGCCGGATAACCGGTACAGGCTCTTTGAAACTACCAGTTTAGCTCTGAGTTGCGTTGCAATCGCGGCCATAGTGTAGGATCCGGCTAAAACTCGGAGCCTGGGTCCATACTCCTCCCCTAAGCACCGTTTACGTTCCCCCAGGTTTTGCAGTTTCTGATCCACTTCCTCAAGGCGTTCCTCAAGTCCGGTATGCAGTTCCGCCGGAATCTGATGATACCCTTCGGGCACCGTGATGGGAATAAAAGAACATTTCTTGAGTTCCGAATCCAGGGCAAAACGGCCCTTCCGGGATGCCGCGGCCAATACCCGATCTTCACCCAAGGGGACGAGTACCGCCCGGTTCGCGAGACTTTCCCTTAACGCAACTTGTGCCTTGAGATCCAAGCGCCCAATCCGCAGGGTCAGATAGGAGAGCTGAT
Organism: Treponema sp.; assembly: GCA_031266255.1. Taxonomy (GTDB): domain Bacteria; phylum Spirochaetota; class Spirochaetia; order Treponematales; family Breznakiellaceae; genus JAIRLU01. The sequence goes on along the minus strand of JAISBK010000069.1, from coordinate 5,858 downwards.
CCAAGGCGCTAAAGGGAACATTAAGATGGGCAAAGGCCCGAACCTCGCCCATCGCGGTTTCAATCTGCGCTCGTTCTTGGATCAACCCTTGCTCTTCTGCACTGACCAAGGCTACGGCACTGCTCATCTCTTCAACCAGGCCCATCTCAGCAGGCCCAGGAAAGACGCTTGTCTCCTCTGGTTCTGTAGGCAGTTCAATCCCCAGATACTCAGAAGCAGTCTTGAGTTTTTTAAGCTGCTCTTGGATGTCTTGGTAGAGGGCCTCATCCCGGGCACGGGCAGCCCCCTGTTGTTTTGTCCGCGCTTCATCAAGGGGAACCGGATCTTCGGGATTTTGGGAAAGCTGCATCACCCCCCGGCGGCCCAAAAAACCAAGCAAGCCATCTACATCCCGCTCAAGCACGGTCAATTCGATTTGTTTCATTTTCCGGGGACGTATCACGATGCTATCTCCAACAGGGTAAATACATCCTGACTTGACATCCCTATACTCAGCCCTTCGGCAATACTGGTTAAGAGGTCCTCTTCAAACTGTTTCAGCTTGATAAAACAAAAAACCGAATCCAGAGAAAAAGGTCGGCGCTGAAAGGACAAGCGGGTCAGGCGGTATAGGTATTGTGAGGCGGCATTCTGCAGATACCGGGGGTCTACTTTCCAACGTTCCGTCGATTTTTCAGGGTTGAGCAAGGATGCGTATTTCCAACCAATCCAGTCGGTTCGGATATCCAAGGCTCGAGAGAGGGCACTCTCTGCAGGGGCTAGGAATTTTTTAGATTCCAAGCCAATGAGTTTTTCCTGGATCGCCTCTGGGGTCATTTCATAATAGGTTCTCAAACGCAGGGCCCACACCGCGTTTCGCAAGGTTATTTCTTCGCCGAGGATCTTGTCAATAGCCCCGCGATCTCTTTTCCTCATAGCACGAAGGTCCTTCCAAAGGCCGGTATAATACTGAATGTCCAGTTGAGCTTGCAGGGCCACCGTATCTTGTAAGGACCGAGACCCCCTCTGGACAAAGAGGAGCAGATCTTTGAGCAGCCACTCAAATTCCGTACCTTTCACCATTGCTTCTACATCAGGATAGGCTTCAAAGGCAACCCTACGAAACCGGCCTATATCGGTGAATCTCAGACTTTTTGGTTCTCCAGCTGCCAGGGTATTGAGGACCCCTTTCATATCCTCATATTCATAACTGCGAACGAGCCGGATAAATAGTTCCGGCGGCTTGATAAACGTATTAACAATAGCCATGATCTGGCGTACTGAACGTTGGATGATCCTGGCTTCCAAGTCAGTCAGCAGTTCCCGTTCAGGGAGATCTTGGCTGGTTTGAGGAAAGACCAAATGATCAAGCTCGGAAAGCCGGTTCACATCGGCAAGTCCGGAAATCCTTTTCCCTACAAAGGATTTCCCGATGATCCCGCAGGCCTTGGCATAACCATAAGCCCGTTCCCCTGATCCTGGCATGTCCTATTCCTTCACCTGCAAATTACCCAGAGGAAGCAAGGTAGTCACCAACGCAAAAAATCGCTCCATATAAACCGGCAAGGCATTGAGATTCTCCCGATACCTGTCTAATTCCTGTTGATACGCTGCTTCTACTTCGCTGTGTTTTTGGGTGTATTCTTTATCAATGGATGCCATCTCAAGGTTATACTGTTCATCGTACTGTTTACGGTTTCGCTTCTCCCCTTCTGCAAGACGCCGGTCCGACTCTGCCTGAGCATCATCCACCAAGGCTGCAGCTTCGGTTTCCAACTGTAATAAATGCTGCAGTACTGGTTGTTCATTCATACTACGATCCCCATTATCAATCCCTTATCGTCTGTGTCTTTAGTCCAAAGCAATGAGGATATCTTCATATTTTTTAATAACCCCTGAAGCACCTTGAGCATCCTTCTGGGCGGCCAAGTCTCTGAAAAACTCCCCGTTATCCAAGAGTTGGGCCAGGCGTTTTAAAAGCCGCAGATGTTTTTCCGAATCCTGATAAGGAGCAAGGATCATAAACACGAGGTATACCGGCTCCCCGTCCAGGGCATCGTAATCGATCCCCTGCCGTGAAATACCCAAAACCCCATAAATCCGTTCAACCACATCGGTTTGACCGTGGGGAACCGCGATACCTTTCCGTATCCCTGTAGACATCTTCATTTCACGAGCCTTCAGGGCTGCAAGCATTTCCTCCCGTCCATCGGAGCCTTGCACTTGGCAAAAATAATCCACTAACTCCTCAAAAACCTCATCCTTGTCTTCCGACTCTAACCCAACCTTAATTAATTCAGGAGAAAAGAGATCATACAAAAACATAACGTCCCCTCTTTATGCTGCTATTCAGCCGCCCCTACATTCGGATTCGCAAGCCCCGGCTCTTCAATAAAAGGCACCTCCTCCCCAGAAGGGATTTCAAGACTTGATGGTTCTTCAGTAGGCGTTTCTTCCATTGGCGTCTCCACTGCAGGCGCAAGCTCCTGCTCTTGCCACCAATTCCGGTTTTCTTCGTTTGAGAACTGCCGAGCCGCAGATTCTACCCCCGACCCCCCTGGGGTCCGGTTAATCAGAGCCAGACTAAAACTAAGCACTAAAAAGAGCGCCCCCAAGATTGAGGTAGCCCGGGTTAGTACATTTCCGGAACGAGACCCAAATGCCGAGGAACTTCCCCCGGCAAAAATACCCCCCAGACTATCTCCTTCTTCATTCTGTACCAAAACCAAGAGGACCAGCAGAATTGCCACCATAATAAAAAAGACCAGCAGTACCACACTGAGTATTGTCATCTATAAAAACTCCCTCGTAAAAACTCTCTCGTGTTGGTTTTAATAAACGCACCTTCAGCATGTAAGATGTAATAAAACCATCTCACATTGATTGTAATCTAAGGTACCATAAAAATACAAGGTTATTCAATGGGTAGATCATTGGATTCACCCCCTTGACGTATCGGATCCCACTGAGTTATAGTCATATTATTCTTTGAAGAAGGACAATCGTTCATGTACGCATTGGTAGAATTTAAGGGAAAACAGTATAAGGCTGAACAAGGGTCTCTGTTGAAAGTTGACCGTATTGATGCAGCGGTGGGAACTACTCTGGATATTGATTCGGTGCTCCTCATTGCTGGAGAGACCTTACAGGTTGGAACCCCTTATGTGCAGGGTGCCAAGGTATCTGCTGTAGTTGAAGCCCATGAGAAAGCCCGGAAAATTATCGTCTTTAAATATAAATCCAAAAAGGATTACCGTCGTAAGCAGGGGCACCGGCAGCAGTATTCGGTACTTAAAATTGGAGATATTCTGGGATCTTCTGGGGGAGTATCATAGCCTGGAATGATAGAGATTGACCTGGTTTTAGATGAAGCAGGGCTTCTCATGGTTTGTGCCGTGGAAGGGCATGCCCAGGCAGGGCCCAAGGGTGGGGATGTTGTTTGCGCTGCAGTGTCGGTGCTTACGAAGACCGCCCTGCGGGTGCTTTCATTACAGAAGGGGATACGGGTACAGGGTAACGCGGATCGAGGCGTTTTCCGGATGGAAATTGAGTATGGACCTCAAGGTAGGGACTTTCTTTTTGCAGCGGGAACCTTCCTTTTGGAAGGCTTTGAGGCGGTAGCTGGTGAATACCCGGATCATTGTACTATAACTATAACGACAGAGCGGAGAGGTTATTATGGCTCGAAAACGGGGCGGTAGCGGCGCTAAAAACGGACGGGATTCTAATCCTCAGTATCTCGGGGTTAAGACTTCAGGAGGATCCCGGGTCAGGGCTGGAACCATCATTGTCCGGCAGCGGGGCACCAAGATCCACCCGGGGATCAATGTAGGGTGCGGTGGTGATTATACCCTTTTTGCCTTGGTGGATGGAACGGTGGCTTTTTCGAATCGTCGGGGCCGGAAATTGGCGGGAGTCATCCCTACGGGGACTCCGGAATAGGTGGATTGAAATAGGTAGTATTCTTGGAGTTCTATAAAAGGCTCGTGTAAGTTATACAAGTTCCTATGTTACCTTACCTTGTGTGACCTTAAACGACAAGCTGGATAAGAATGGAAAAATTTGCCGACGAAGCGCTTATCGAAGTCTTTTCAGGTGCAGGGGGCAATGGGTGTGTGGCTTTTCGGCGTGAAAAGTACGTTCCCCGAGGAGGGCCTGCCGGAGGAGATGGGGGGAGGGGGGGGGATGTGATCTTTGTGGTTCGCCGTAACCTCCGAACCTTAGCCCACCTACGGTATAAGCATTTCTTTAAAGCGGAAAATGGCCGAGACGGAGGCGGTTCTGGCCGGTATGGTAGACAGGGGGAGGATGTGTATATCCCTCTCCCCCCGGGAACCCTGTTGAAGGATCCTGAGACCGGAGCACTTATCCGGGATTTCGGGAAGCAGGAAAAGGACTTTGTGTTCCTCAAAGGAGGAAACGGAGGCTGGGGTAACATACACTTCAAGTCTTCGGTACAACAGGCCCCTCTTAAGGCTTTGCCTGGAAAAGAGGGGGGCCATCGTGCGCTTCGGGTTGAACTACAACTCTTAGCTGATATAGGTTTCGTTGGCTTTCCTAATGCGGGCAAGTCCTCCCTCCTCAACCGGTTTACCAATGCCCGACCCAAGATTGCTCCCTATCCTTTTACCACTAAAATACCCAACTTGGGAGTCCTTACCCTAGATGATAGGGATATTATCCTGGCGGATATTCCGGGAATCCTAGAGGGGGCATCGCAGGGGGTGGGGCTGGGGATTCGTTTCTTAAAACATATTTCCCGCACTGCTGCGCTTGCATTTCTAATCGATCTCTCTGAGGATAAATATCAGGAGGCTTTTCCTATTGTATACAAAGAACTCGCCGCCTTTTCTCCGGAATTGATCCAAAAACCCCGGGTATTAGTGGGTACTAAACTGGATATACCAGGGACGGAGGATCGTTTAGTCCAGCTCAAAAAGGCATATTCCCGAGAAAAAGTGGTGGGTATTTCGGTTTTTTCCGGATCAGGCATCCCGGAATTAGCAGCCTGTATGGGATCCCTCGTCTGTATTCCTGAAGTTCATGAAGAGGTTCACGATCTATGAAACTCGCGATCCTCGGGGGTAGTTTTAATCCGGTACACATAGGCCATTTGGTATTGGCGGATACGGTTTTGACCACGTTGGGATATGACCGGGTCATTCTGATTCCCACCTACCAATCTCCGTTTAAGCAAGGTGCGATAGGGGGAAGCCCCCAGGATCGTCTAGACATGCTCGCCGCATCAATTCCCGGGGATCCCCGGCTTACCATGGACGATTGTGAAATCAAACGGAAAGGGGTTTCCTATACGGTGGATACTATCGCGGATATTATGACTCGGTACTGTCCTGAGGGAAAACTGGGGCTTGTATTAGGGGATGATCTGGCCGGAAGTTTTCTTGCATGGAAACGGGCTTCGGAAATTATGGACCAGGTGGATATCATCATCGCGCAGCGTATTACTGCAGGAGCTGAACGTTTTCCCTATCCCCATAAACGGCTTAACAATGCCATTATCGAGATATCTTCAGCGGTTCTACGGGAGCGGATCCGGAATCATGGTAACTGGCGTTACCTGGTACCTGCCGGGGCTCGGGCTATCATTGAGGAACGGAAGCTTTATGGATACTTCCCTCTTGAGGTCGGTGCGCCGGTAATTTCCGCTGGACCGGGTGTCTGGGGTCTCATTAGCGGCGTAGAAGCTACAGTACGCACTATGGTGAGTTTTTCTCGGTTTCTCCATTCCCGGAATACCGCGCTTCTCTCGTGGGATCTGTGTAGGCGTTTTGGACTGGATCCCCAAGCAGGATACTTAGCAGGCATTGCTCATGATATATGCAAGTCTTTGGGGGATGCGGAAATGCTCAACTGGGCCC
>JAISBK010000201.1 GCA_031266255.1 Treponema sp. | reverse complement strand
AAACTTAAAAAAGCCTAAAACAAACTATTTTTAAGCGCTATAAGACCCCCCCCCCCCCCCCCCCCGAATAAACCCAAAAAATACTTCCTTGTATTTTTTTTCGTCTCTCTTCGTTCCCCGCTCGTGGAAAAAGGTGGCGTCTATGAATCATGCTTACGTTACTGTGCGGTAAATAGCATCGCGGCTCAGGCCGTTTTTCCTTGCTGCAGGCAGCCAAAAAACTCTATTGGCCATGAATTGCCAAAAAAAATAGGGCATCCCCTTTTTTCCGTTCCCTAATATTTAAGGCCAAAACCGTAATGGTCTTGCCCAGATTCCTGAGTGGTTCCTGTCCCAGCGGAATTTTTTTCAAAAATCCGAGTGTTTCTCCTGCACCTGTTGCAGCACCCTGTGCATAAACAAGACCGGCGCGGTAGTACCAATGCCGGATAATGCGGATCGCGGTACTACACTGCCGACCCTCGTAAAAGCCGTTATTCATCAAAACATACACCCAAGTTTCCCGCTGCGAATTTGTACGCTTTCGGTATGCCTCAAATTCAACCATTGTCTGGAAAAAATGAGAAGGAATTGCATCGGCATAAAGCGGAAAAGAAAGAACCAGCACGTCCATCTCGCAGAGTTCCTGAAAATATTCGCTGTTTTCATGCTTATTAAAATGATAGGAAGTAACGATGCTATCATTGCTCAGCTTCAATTGCAGAAACCGAAGCTGAACACCGGAATTTTTTTCCTTCAGCCTTAGGGCTACCGTTAATGAGCGCGATATTTATTGCAAAGCATCCTTCAAGCCATCAGTCAATTCATCAACACCCCGGTAAAAATGTATGCCGACCGGATCGGCATTATAACCCATGCCGTTTACCGTTACCAGCATTTCCGCGGTTTCCTGTTCTTCGGCACTGTTTTCTCCGTAAAAATATACCGTAAGAGAAAAATGGTTAGCATATCGATGCTGATGGCGCGTTATCGTATTTTTACGAACAAAAAAAGGCAGCAGGTAAGAAATGCTACGATCCCAAATCCTGCGGATAAAGGGACTGTAGGAACCGTAGACACATTTACTTATGATAACAAGTTCCCGGCAACGGGAAAGCGCCTGTCCTATAGCAGGACATTCGTCGCTCATCACACAGACCCCCGGCGTTTTTATCCAACAGCCGAAACAGCCTATACAGTGTTTTATGCCGCCGTTGTTGGAAATAATAACCGAACGCGAATTTTCCGCCATGTCCTCATCTGCTTTTAATGGTAACGCAGCAAATGCGGTCTTGTCCAAATCATGCCAAATCATTTTCATACTTATTTCTCCTTTTTCTCCTTGTTTATCTTTTGTTCGAGAAAGGACAGCACTTCCGTCGCCCATTTTGCTGACGCTTTGTATCGATGTTTTCAAAAAAGCATTACCATCTGCCAATAATCAGCATGATCGGTGTTTTCAAGATATCCTTGGTATTTCCTGATATTTTCCACCGCCGTCTCAAGGGAACGCAAGGATTCCCGGCACCCTGGTACGGAATGACTTGTAGAAACTGTCGGTTGAAAACCGTTTGGAAAAAGTAATGGTATTGCTTCAAAATACCGCTTTTCCCCAGAAAATCAGCGATTTACCGTTCCCTGAGGGATACTGCCTTATTTCAAAATTTTCCCCGTCAAAACTGATCCTCGCTTTTATACTTTGAGCATTTTCTTTGATAAAAGGCTTAAGGATAGTATCAATAATATCCTGCTCAACCGGTGAATTTGTTCTGGGGTTGATATAAAGGGTACAGTCAAGCTGTACTCTTTTTTCTTTAGGATTTTTACCGTTGCGGGAATAGATGGTTCTAAGGCTTTTCAGGGGATCAATAAAAATTGAAAAACTGTGATCGCTCATTGCGGAATCTACCGATTTCCCCATGGAAAAAGGCCAGCCAAAAAGATCAGGTTCTGTCTCCGTCCTGATGAATGACAAGACCGCAGGTCGTGTCAGCCTTGGACGCGTATCAGAATTAAAGAAGGTTCCCGATATGACAAGCGGTAGACCGGCAATATCCCAATAATCAGCGGTATTGTCAGAATACCTGAAAGAAGAAGCACTTTCCGCCATATCGGTACTGTTTGATGCGGTTTCAGAACATTCTTTTTTTAGTTCCTTATAATAGAGCAGCCTTACTTCCAGCATCTCAATAATTTTTTCATATACCCAAATACGAATATTGGAAATGGTATATATATAAGAACTGTTTTCTAAAATAATCTTATCGCTAAAACTGGTAATCGTGCGGATTTTCGGCACATCAATAAAACGCAGCGGGGTGATAAGATAATGAAGTGGTATATAACCGGCATTGAACCTGAATGCGGTAAGCTGAGACCATTTTAAGGTACGAATCTGATATTTTAATGCATCACGAAACGTTTTGTTTAATTCGATTTTTTGATCTAATTCCTGATATGAGATTACGGTTTGGTTGCCCGCGGCGAGGTCAGGCCAGTAGTAGCGCTGTATTTCTTCAAAATTTTCAACAAGATGGAGCTGCAGAAATTCAGCATAGTGATTGGATAGTTTTCCATCAGTTAAAAACAGCACGGTATGCGTGTTACCGGTTTCACGCATAAAAATATATGTATCCGATGCGGCTATGATATACTGCAAGAGCTTTCTATTGTTTTTTGCGTATTTTTGTGTAAGCCGTGCAGTAAACTCCGCGGAAAGCCCATCAAAGGCGTTCTCAGGAATTTCCAAGGTAACCAGAAACATTTTAGGTGAACCGGTTCTTCCCGGCAGATAATTTCGCTTAAGATAGGTCCACATTTCCAGAGGATACAGTTTCAGTATACAGGTTTCATCTCGCCATGTTATATGAAAATCGCAGGCTCCCTCAAGAATATTGAAATTGGGGATGGTATAGTTCCACTCTTGTTCCTTTTTATCGCCATTCCAGGAGTAACCGCTGTAGGATTTATCCAAGGATGGCCCCCGTTCAACCCGCGAGGCCATGGATTTTTGGGGGGGCAACATCGCATCATCACTAAAATACAGGGGAACCGGTTTGAAATTCCAGATATCATCAAAAATAGCCTTGGTCCAGTATCCGGTTTTGCCTGATTCATTTAAACCGGCAACCCGGAGTTCCCTTGCTTCATTGCCCTGACCGTTTTGTAGAATCGTAATATGCCTTGAGATTACCGCTTTTCCGGTAAGCGGAATAGAGGGCTGGGGACGCCACTCTTCTGCCGGGAGTCCCCATTCATTCAAGTTGGAAAAATAGTTCGTACCTGGTAAATCTGATTTATAAGGAGTGTAGGTATACTTAAAGAGCATGGGGTCGCAGCCGACAGTATCAAAGTCCGCAAGACGGGTATACATTTCTCCTGCTTCGTTTATGACGAACATGGTTGATGCGCTCGCCGATAGCGAGACCGCTTTGAAAGTACCCCGTTCAGGGCCAAGGTAATTCCGGGAAAAGTCAGGGGGAAGCCCTGTGTCGGCGTAACAGATTTCCTGGCCGTCTTCTAAAAGCACATAGGTGGTGACAATCTCCATCGTACCGTTGTGGTGCTGATTACCGAAGGGGTCTTCGTAATACAGAACATGGGCGTTTCGTTTTCCCAAAGCCCAGGAACGATTGCTCCCGGTACGCCGGTCAAAAAAAAGCTGTTCTTGACTGGGCCAACCTTGACGGTCAAGCCACACGCCACTTTTATGGGCGATGGTGAGGTCGAAACCGTAGCGGTAAAAGCCGCCTTCATCAGAAAGAGCAACAAGTTCATCGGCATCAGCGGATATTGCAACAATTTTTTTGGGTTTGTTAAACGTAATTTTCCAAGGGTCATGGGGAAGTCCGGTTTTGGTAAACAGCGTCCAGTTGACCGGCTCCTGTTCACCGTCTATGCTTTTATACCATATTAAGCCATCCTTGAGCATATAATAATGGTAGGCATTAAAACTTTGGGTACGTGTTTTGATATACACCGCTTCGGGAAAGATGCCGTTTATATCCTCGGTAGTAGAGGATACCTCAATGGATTGCAGTCCGGTTCTATAGGAGTCATCACCCAGATACATTGCTTTTGATAAGGTGCATGAACTTAACACTAGGGAGACGAGGATCGTCGTTATGATTGTTGCCTTACTCATGTTAGTTTCCTCTTCACCGTCTCTTTATAGGTTACGATATAGAGTATTCTATTAAAAAATGATAGTATCAGCATTACCGTAACTATATAAACAACTATATTCATTACTGTTTTATAATGAGTTATTATACATCTAAATACAAATATCCCGGGCAGTAACATCACCATAGAAACGGATATTTTTCCTATTTTATCAAAAAAAATGATACGTTCAGTTCTTTGTTTGTTTTTTATTAATTTTGATGTTATCATAAATTCAATTAATTTCAATAACATAATAACAATAAACCACACCGGAATAATCTTAAAATAGGTAAAAACCGCCAGGGACAACATTGTATATAAGGTATCTGAAATAATATCTAATTTCGCCCCTGTATCTGATGTGCAGTTTAATTTTCTTGCCAAACAGCCGTCGGCAACATCTGATAGTAGTATGGTGAAAAAGGTAATTATTAGAAACACGTTTTTTGTACACGCATAAACAAAAATATCGTGAATAATAAGTATAAAAGGCAGCACAAGCACTATTCTCAGTAACGATAAACCATTGGGAACGTTTTTATAAAAAAAACGAGTATTATTCACGGTTTCCTCCACATAACTTTCCGTGGGATTTCAAACGCAGCACCGCGAGCAGTAGGAACGAAGGGACGTATGACGTTATGCCAAGGACGCGGCCCCTACTTCGCCTACCGCAGGTACTATCCTGCTATTCCCAGATAGACCCAGGGAATGAAGATAGCCGGAATGAGATTGGCTACTCTGATTTCTTTGATTCCCAAGAAGTTGTACCCAATAGCCGCCACGAGGAGACTGCCCACCGCAGCCATCTCCCGGATAATGTCAGGGCTTAGGTAATCCTTGATCGCTCCTGCAGCCAGACTTATGCTTCCCTGGTAGATAAAAACCGGTAATGCGGAAAAGACCACCCCAATACCCATAGATGCGCCGAATATCAGGGAGATAGAACCATCCAGGATAGACTTGGCAAAAAGGGTTTCATGGTTACCCATGAGACCGCTCTGCATGGAACCGACAATAGCCATGGATCCGGTACAAAACAGGATGCTGGCAGACACAAAGCCCTTGGAAAAGGCTCCTCCCTGCATGCCCAGCCGGGCTTCTGCCCAGATGCCAAACCGGTTCATCAGCCTGTCCAGGTTGATAAGCTCCCCGATTACGGCCCCGCCGACCATACTCATGATGAGCAGCAGGACCCGCTGGTTATCCAAAGCTCCCTTGATCCCCACAAAAATGATCGAAAGCCCAATGGCCTTTTTGATGAGTTCCTCAAACCGTTCTGGGATCCCTCGAATGATAAAACACCCTGCCAAGGCACATACCACAATCGCAAGTCCATTCACTACCGGTCCCAGCATACCTGCTCCTTGCCATTCCGTGCATTACGGCAGGGTATTCCCCGCAGCGAGATATAACTCGTACCATTCTTCCCGGGATAGGGTCAGCTCTGCAGCCTTTACACAGTCCTTGAGGCGTTCCACCTTCATGGTACCGGTTATCGGCTGCATCTGTGCGGGGTGCCTAAGCAGCCAGGCCAAGGCAATGGTGGTATCAGAGACCTCGTATTTTTGGGCGATCTCCTGAATCTTTTGATTGAGCGTGGGAAATTGGGGACTCCCCAAAAACACCCCCTCAAATACGCCGTACTGGAAGGGAGACCAAGTTTGGACGGTGATATCCTTGAGACGACAAAAATCAAGCACTGAACCGTCCCGGTTGATCGCCGCATCGTCAAGCGTATTCACATGAAGTCCCTGAGTGATAAGGCTTGCATTAGCCAGGCTGAATTGTAACTGATTGATGATAATGGGCTGCGTGACGTATTTTTGCAGCAGTTGTATGTGCAGGGGGTTCTGATTGGATACACCGAAATAGCGAACCTTACCGCTACTCTGGAGTATGCCGAAAGCCTCGGCTACTTCTTCAGGCTCCATTAACGCGTCGGGGCGGTGCAGTAACAGCACATCCAGGTAATCGGTCTTGAGCCTTTGTAAACTAGCATCCACGGAACTAAGGATATGGGCTTTGGAAAAATCAAAGCCGATCCCCGGTCTGATACCGCACTTGGATTGGACTTGTATAGTTTCCCGAATCCCCGGGTTCATGCCAATGGCTTCGGCAAAAATGGTTTCACAGAGACCAGCTCCATAAATATCCGCGTGATCAAAGAAGCGGGCTCCCATATCCAAGGCAGCGTTGATAAACCGTTCTGCTTCGGTCTTGGTTAGCTTGTTGATACGCATACAACCGACCACAATAACCGGTGCCTGTAATCCTGATCGTCCTACCGTAATAGTTCTCATCCAGCATACTCCTTAGTCATATATGAACTATACTGTAGCTGATAACATAAGCATTAGGTCAAGAGGCCCCTGTACGTCAGGCCGGTTTACGTTTTATCCGGTAGGGCGTTCATCTTTTGTTTTAATTCCAAGAGCATCGCATCCGCAGGATGCGAGGACTGCTCCAATTCGGCAAAACGCTTATCCAAATCAGAGTTACTGGTATAATCCTCAAGTTCTACCGCAGCCTCGGCTTGGGCTTCCATCTGGTCTACCTTGGCCGCCATACGATCAAAGGCATCAAACGCGGTTTTGTTACCAGATATGCTGGACATGGTGCTCTGTATCTTCTGCTGCGCTTCTGCCCGTTTTGCCCGGGCAATGAGCAAGTTCTTCTTGCGTTGCGCCTCTTCAATCTTGTTTTGTAGTTCTCGAAGGGATTCCTTGAGTTTTTCCACCGACCCATGTTGAGCTTCCCATTGCTTTTTATATTCATTATAGGCATTATCATGCTCCTGCTTACGGATCAGCGCTTCTTTTGCGAGGTCATCCCTCCCTGCCTGTACTGCAAGCATGGCCTTCCGCTCCCACTCCTGGGAGAGGGTCTGCTGGTTCTGGGCTTCCCGCTCAAGTTTCTTCTCATCGGCTATTGCTTGGGCCACCGCCTTCTTGGATTCAATTAACTGCTCACTCATATCAATGAGCAACTGATTAAGCATCTTTTCCGGCTTTTCAGCCTTGCTGATCATATCATTGACATTCGATGAAACGAGGGTTTTAAGCCTTGAAAAAATTCCCATTGTTCTAAGCTCCTTCTGGTGCTATTACTCTATACGGTGAAAGTACTGGATAATGCTGGGTTAAAGCGAGACTGAATGCATCAAGGGTCGCCCTAAATTCCTGATAATCCATAGTATTATATTCCAAGGTATCAATTAAGACAATCCTATCCGATTCCAAGGCATACGCCCCATGAATCACATCACAGGCATTGAGTTCAAGCAGTTTCGTAAACAGTTCAAGCCGCTGCTCCTTAGGGGCATCCATAACCTGGATCCTGAAAATAACCAAGGGGTCTACATACATGATGGCTACCCCTTCCATACCATACTCTTCATCATCAAGCAACCATAGATTATCCGCTACTTCCTTATACGTAACCATAAGCTCAATGAGATATTGTTCGATTTTATTTGCCATAAACCTTCCTTATTATCTCTAGTTTCAACAATCCGTCATTACCTATAGAGGCTCTTATAGTATTGATCATACTCAGTTGTCTGCTTTTTGTCGAGAGGGTATCATGAACCATGATGTTGCATGATATGGTAATCATTCTTTCCCGGCCCCAGGAATCAGGGAATGTAGGGGCAGTCTGCAGGGCCATGAAAAACATGGGCCTTTCCCAGCTTCGTATGGTCGCTCCTGGACCTTTGGATCCATCGCTCATCCGCGCCCGGGCAGTTCATGCAGGGGAACTATGGGAAACCGCTCAGTGGTTTGACTCCATTCCTCACGCAACAGCGGATTGCTCACTGGTAGTGGGAACTACTCGGCGGCGGGGACAGCGCCGGAAGGCGGTGAGTCTCAACCCTGAAGCCTTGGGAGAGTACCTTAGGAATCAGCCGGGGAAAGCTGCCCTGGTGTTTGGTAATGAACGAACCGGTCTTGAAGCTGAGGAACTGGCCTTTTGTAATTTGGCTTCCCATATTCCTGCGGATCCTGGCTTTCCTTCATTGAACCTTTCCCATGCAGTTCAAATTTACGCCTATACCCTGTTCCGGGCACTGGGTCCAGTGCCCGCGGTGGAAGGTACCTGGGTACCGCTGGATCAGACCGGGCTGGATCGTTTGGTTCATTCAGTGACTGAGTCCCTTGCGTCTCTGGGTTTCTATAAACAGCCTGGCCGGGAAGAACAGGAGCGGTTTTTCCGGGATGTTTTTGCCCGAGCCGGCCTTTCTATCCGGGAAGGGGTCTATCTAGGAAACATCTTTTCTAAGGCAGCCCATTTAGGAAAAACAGGGAAAATAGGAAAAAAAGAGGATTGAGTGAGGCGGTTTCAAACTTCAGTTTTGAAACCGCCTCAGACTGTCTTTTCATTGGCAAGAAAATACAATATAGTCATGTATGAAAAAAGAAAAAAGAGCAAAATAGAGAGGAAAGGGGGTATTTTTCAATGCGGATTACCACACGGGGTCGGTATGCACTCCGGGCATCCTTGGCACTGGCAAGGATGGGAAAAGACGGAGCCCCGGTTTCCATCAATCATTTATCGGAACAGGAGCACATTTCATCGGTATTTTTGGAACAGATTTTTTTTAAGCTCCGCAAAGCGGGGATTGTTGCATCGGTCCGTGGACCTGGGGGGGGCTTTTATTTTGCGCAACCTCTGGATAAACTCACCATTAAGGAGATTTTGGATGCTGCGGGGGAAGATTTAGAGAGTATCTCCTGCGATAAGCGCCAGAAGACCTGTGACCGAATAGGGGCTTGTCTTAGCCACGGAGTATGGGTAGATGTAACTAGTATGGTGAATAATTTTTTTAAGAATGTAACCTTGGCGTCGATTCTCGAAAAAAATACGTTGCCGGAAAACACGTGACCTAAGGAAGACCAGTTGGGAAAAGGGCCTGGAGACTCAAAGGGTTCCGGCCAAGAGGAGGAATATCCATGGGATATACCGTAAAAAATAAAGAAGCATACCGGAAGATCACCGATGCATTCAAAAAACAGCGGAAAGGGGCCACCATCGCGGACATAGTGGCTCAAACAGCCTTACCTTTAAACACGGTCAGAGAACTG
Source organism: Treponema sp. (assembly GCA_031266255.1). Classification (GTDB taxonomy): domain Bacteria; phylum Spirochaetota; class Spirochaetia; order Treponematales; family Breznakiellaceae; genus JAIRLU01. Next base: position 18,025 of record JAISBK010000201.1, on the reverse strand, counting down.
GTTCCGGTTGCGGCAGATGAGTATTCAGGACGCCTTGAAGTAACCGAATCCGGGGAAATCCTCTACTCCTTTCCGCAGGGGTTTACCAGTAAATACCGGGGTTTCCGGGCAGGTCTGCGTAGATTCACCGACAAGGTTCTTGAAGGGATAAAAATCGTGGGAAGCGCGCTGTTTAAGGTCTGGATCATGGTGATGCTCGTGGGGTACTTTATCCTTTTCATGCTCATTGCTTTGGCTGCTTTGGCGGTTTCAGTAGCTGCCAGTTCTTCCAATTCAGATAGCCGCTCTGAAGGCCGGGGGGGAGGCTTGTTCCTTGCGGGAAGTATCTTCGACCTCATCATCCGGATCTGGTTTTATTCGGAATTAACCAAGACCATAGACCGGTCCTTTAATGGCCGGTATTATACCGAAAGGAATGCCCGGCCTAAAGGCAAGCCCCTGTACAAGGCGATTTTCTCCTTTGTTTTTGGGGATGGAGATCCGAATGGGGATTGGTCCGCTAAAGAAAAACAGGCCATCATCGCCTATATCCAGGCCAACCAGGGAGTTATCTCCCTCCCGGAATACATGACCCTCACCGGCTCTACTCCCGCAGAAGCAGAGCAAGGGCTCACCGCCTGTTGTGTAGAATTTGGCGGACTCCCGGAAGTTACCGAAGCAGGAACCTTGGTATACCGTTTCGACGACCTCCTTCTCCGGGCTGACCGGCGGGATCGTTCCTTGGGCGGTTCTGTGCTCTTAAAACGGCTCAAAAATTTCTCATCCAACCCTAAAAAGATGAATGGATGGTTTAGCGTCATCAATGGGGTAAATTTAATCTTCGGAGGGTATTTTCTGTTCAACACCCTGAGTACCGGCCCTATTACTAATCAGGTGCAATTCGATGCTGCTTCATACCTGTACAAAATCACCTATGTCTTATCAGGTTCAGTGGTGGATAATCCCTTGCCGCTCATCCTGGTGGGCTTAGGGCTTGTTCCCCTTATCTTTTCCCTTCTGTTTTGGCTTATTCCGAGTCTGCGGTATTGCTTCACAAAACAAACGAATGAAAGCATTAAACTTGATAATCTGAGGAAGCTAGGGTACGGGGCTATGTGGTCACGGCCTCAGGGGATTACCAGCAATGACCTCAAGGCGGATAGGCCTGAGTGCAGACCCAAGAACTTGGGTGCTGCTCAGAACCAGGTGATCAAGGAGATGGGGGCTTATTCGATTCCTGAAGTGGATCTGGATACCGGAGGAAACCCGGTCTATGCTTTCCCTGAGCTTGAGCGGGAAAAACAAGCCTTGAGTACCTACCGGGCTTCTATAAAACCCGAGGCGTCTTCCCTAGGCCGTACAGTCTTTGACAGCAATGCCTAGTACCCCAGGACCTGGAGTGTTTTTAAGAAGCCTATAGGCATATAGGGGAATAATCCACTATGCTCATGCTATGACACTTAGGAAAGGATCCCTTCCCCGGGGCTGGTATCCTCAGGATGGAGAACAGATCCGTGATTTTTTAGCTTCGATTCCGCTCCCCCCACAGCCGCGGACTGCCCGGGCTGCGGTAGCGCCCCATGCGGGATGGGTATATTCAGGAGCCATAGCTGCCGCTGCGGTAGCTGCTTTGAATCCCCAGGCAGATACGGTGGCAGTGATTGGGGGACATCTTCCTGCGGGCTTACCGCCCTTGTTTGCTGAAGAAGACGGGTTTGCCAGTCCTCTGGGAAATATGGAAATGGACCGGGAACTTAGGTCACGGTTAAAAAACGAACTTCCGGGGAGGAGCTTCCGGCGGGGAACTGCTCCAGACCGGTATCAGGATAATACCGTTGAAGTTTTAATTCCCATGGTACATTATTTTTTTCCCCAAGCGTGGCTGCTTTGGTTCAGGCTTCCTGCGGAAATAGCCTCTTTTGAGGCAGGAAAAATACTGTTTCAGGTAGGAAAATCTCTGAATCGCAATGTGGTGGTCCTCGGTTCTACTGACCTTACCCATTACGGGAATCAGTACGACTTTTCTCCTATGGGAAAGGGGAGCAAAGCCCTGGACTGGGTGCGGGAGGTCAATGATCGCCGTTTCATTGAGACCCTCATAGAGGGAAAGGCTGACCGGATCCTGGACCAGGCTTTGGAAGATAGGTCTGCGTGTTCGGTTGGAGCGGTCTTGGCTACGCTGGGTTTTGCCCAGGCAAGCGCCGCGAGTAAAGGGGAGCTTTTGGCTTACGGCACCAGTGCAGATTTAAGCGGTGAAGACCAGGAAGTACCGGATTCCTTTGTAGGATATGCTGCCTTGGGGTGGTGGGGATAAAAAATGGGCGCCCAAGGCGCCTAAGCTGAAATCAGCAGTTAACAGGACGGCTTGGTATATGAGCCGTTTTCACGCCATTGTCAAAGGGGATCAATTCTTTTATGGTATACCTATGAATTTCGAAAAGTTAACCATCAAGGCACAGGAAGCCCTCAATGGGGCTTCCACCCTGGCCCAAAACGCGGATCATGCCCAGGTTGAGCCTGAGCATATACTGCTTGCGCTCCTGCAGCAGGAAGATGGGATCGTTGCCCCCCTTATTGAACGCATCGGCGTGAATCCGGCTCAACTTATTGCGCAGGTGCAAGCCCTCACCGCAGAAATGCCCAAGATATACGGAGACGCGGCCCAGCTTTATCTCTCTTCCGCTGCCTCCAAGGTACTGGCAAAAGCAGAAACTGAAGCCGCCGCGCTCAAAGACGAATATGTTTCCGCCGAACATATCCTTTTGGCCCTGAGTATACATGAAGGGAAAACCGGGGAGGCATTGCGCAAGGCGGGGATTACCAAGCAAGGGCTGCTCGCGGCATTAAAACAGGTCCGGGGAAATACCCGGATCACCGACCAAAACCCTGAAGATAAGTACCAGGTCTTGGATAAATATTGCCGGGACCTCACCGCCTTGGCGCGGCAGGAAAAGTTGGATCCGGTCATTGGCCGGGACGAGGAAATCCGCCGGGTCATGCAGGTCCTCTCCCGTAGAACCAAAAATAACCCGGTGCTCATAGGCGAGCCTGGGGTGGGGAAAACCGCGATTGTTGAAGGACTGGCTCGGCGTATCATAGCCGGAGACGTACCTGAGGGGCTTAAGGGGAAACGGCTCCTCTCCCTGGATCTGGGGGCATTGGTGGCCGGTGCGAAATTCCGGGGGGAATTTGAAGATCGCCTCAAGGCGGTGATCCATGAGATCCAGGCTTCGGACGGGAAGATCATCCTATTCATCGACGAACTCCACACCCTGGTAGGCGCCGGAGCCGCGGAAGGGGCCACCGATGCGTCCAATCTCTTGAAGCCGGCCTTGGCTCGAGGAGAACTCCGCTGTATCGGGGCTACCACGTTGGATGAATACCGTAAGCACATCGAGAAAGACCCTGCCCTGGAACGACGCTTCCAACAGGTCTATACCCCAGAGCCTTCGGTAGAGAACACCATCGCCATACTCCGGGGCCTCAAAGAACGGTACGAAGTGCATCACGGGGTACGGATTAAAGATGAGGCCCTGGTAGCGGCGGCGCGGCTCTCAGACCGGTACATCACCAGCCGCTTCCTCCCGGATAAGGCCATAGACCTGGTAGATGAGGCGGCGAGCCGGCTCAAGATGGAATTGGACAGCCGTCCTACAGAACTGGATAAGCTGGAACGGAAACTCTTACAGCTTTCTATAGAAAAGCAGGCCCTCAGCAAAGAAGAAGACGGGGCCTCCCAGGAACGACTGGCAAAACTGCATAAGGATGTCGCGGACCTGAGTGCAGAACGAGACGGGATGCAGGCCCGCTGGGATAGGGAGAAGCAGGATATCCAGCAAATCCGGGATATAAAACAATATATCGAAGAACTCAAAATAGAAGAAACCCGGTATGAACGGGAAGGAAATCTGACCAAAGCCGCGGAGTACAAACATGGACTCATCCCGGATGCCCAGAAAAAACTCAGCCGTCTGACCTGCCAAATGGAAGCGCGAGAGGAAACCCCTGCCTTACTGCGGGAAGAAGTGCGGGAGGAGGATATTGCCCAGGTGGTTTCTGCCTGGACCGGGATTCCGGTATCTAAGATGCTCTCCGGGGAATTACAAAAATACCTGGATTTGGAAAAGGTCTTGGCAGAACGGGTGGTGGGTCAAGAGACCGCTGTATCTGCGGTAGCGGACGCCATCAGGCGGAATAAAGCCGGTCTTTCCGACGCCAGCCGCCCCTTGGGTTCTTTTCTCTTTCTGGGGCCTACCGGGGTGGGCAAAACCGAGCTTGCCAAGACCCTGGCGGATTTTCTCTTTAACGATGAGAAGGCCCTAACCAGGATAGACATGAGTGAATACGGGGAAAAACATGCGGTAAGCCGCCTTATCGGCGCGCCTCCGGGATATGTGGGGTATGAACAAGGGGGCCAGTTAACCGAAGCAGTGCGTCGCAGGCCCTACAGCGTGATCCTCTTTGATGAAATCGAAAAGGCCCATCCTGAAGTGTTCAACCTGTTCCTCCAGATCTTAGATGACGGGAGGCTTACCGATGGCCAGGGCCGGGTGGTTGACTTCAAGAATGTGATCATCATCATGACCAGCAACCTAGGTTCAGACCTTATCCTTGAGGCAAAACAGCGCGACGTCATGGAGGAAGCGATAGCCGAACTGTTAAAACAGCGTTTCAAGCCGGAATTCCTCAACCGTATTGATGAACGGGTGATTTTTAAGCGCCTGGGTAAAACGGAGATCCGCACCATTGTGGAGATCCAGCTTAAACGTCTGGTCCAGCGGCTGGCAGAACGGAAGATACGTCTGAGCCTGACTCAGGCGGCCAAGGATCTCTTGGCAGAACAAGGGTATGATCCGCTCTTTGGTGCCCGGCCCTTGAAACGAACCATCCAGGGTGAACTGGAAAATCCCCTGGCCAAGGCCATTATTGCGGGCAAAATAAAAGAAGGAGATACCCTGACCGTGGATACCCAGGGTTCAGGATTACGCTTCAGTAATGCAAGCTGAGTTTGCTTCATAACAGAGCCAAAGGAAAGGAGATATGCAGGAAAACATACGACTTCCTGAACTAGTGATGGTGGTACTCCTTATAATACCGGCCATCCAGCCCTATATCAGAGGTCTGCGAGCCCAGACTGGGTTAGTCTGGTTCCCCCTCTTGGCCCTGGGTATTGGGGTGGGCTTGTTTCCTGCGTATGGATTCCGGGTTGAGTGTATTCCTTTGCTGCTCTGTACGGTGTTCCTGAATATCCGTCATGGGCCTACGCTGTTTGCGTATTTGGGGTGGTGGGATTGGGATGATACGCCTCCGTCACAGAGTTTCACCCTGGTATTACTGGGGTTCCTTATCATTACCACTGCCTTTGCCTTGTATTTCGCTCCCAGGACAGATACTCGTTTGAGCGTCCAAGGGGTACAGACCCGCGCGATCCAAGATGAAACGCGGAATGTACGGTTATTCCTGCGTCTCTACGGCCCTCAGGAGCCCCAAGCTGCTTCATCTCAACGGCCTCTTATGCTTCTGGTTCCTCCGGTATTTGGTTCAGTAGGTATGGTGGATCAGGTATGCGGGAAACTCCGGGATCATGGATTTACCGTACTGAGCTTTTCCCGGCAGGGCTTTGATTTCCCGGCCTTTGGAGCAGATAACAAGCGGTATAACCCGCCCATGCAAGAGCAGCTGAGGATCTTCCAAGCCCTTACCCAGGGAAATACCGCACCAGCCGCGAATGGTTGGGGCCGGGCCCTAGAAGATGGCCGGACAGAAGATATACGGTTTCTCCTTTCGTATATCAGGCAGGACCTGCGTACTGATTTCCCGGAAGCTGCGGTGGATCTGAATACCCTCTTTTTAGCAGGTTACGATGCAGGCGGATCCGCGCTGGCGCTCTTGGGAGCTTCCGCAACATTCAGGGCTGCCAATCCTGGGGTGCACGGGATCATCGTGGTGGAGAGTCCCCTCTGGTCGGTCTATCAGTTTGATGACCCGCTCTCCCAGTCCAAGGCCGTTTCATGGGGATCTATCGCGCCTCCCCAGGTTCCCATCCTGTTTATGACTTCCGATAGGGTAACGGATCCCCAGAAGCGGAACCGCTGGTATGGACCTATACTGCAAATCTTACAAACCAATGCTCCGGTGATCTTGGCTGCGGTAAATGGCGCGGGACCCTTAGATTATTCTGATTGTCCTGCCAAATATCCCCTGTACTCGGCTTGTGTACCAGGGACTAAACCGATTCCCTGGAAATATACCACGTTTATCGAAGGTACTGCGGCGATTATGACCAATTTTGCCAGCCTGATCCTGGAAAACGCTCCTCGGGATACCCCAAACATCCCCGCAGGCTTATCCCGGCACAAGGGGTTAGGGGGAACCCTCCATTTTGAAACCGGTGGGGCTTGGAATTTACCTGATTTTGGGTATATACTTTCTCCATGACTACAAGTAACTTAGATGATTTTTTCAGGAGTCTTTTGGATATTGAGGGATTCAGCGATATAGACGTTTCCTTAAACGGGATACAGGTAGATAATGATGGAGCGGAATTAGGAAAGATCGCCTTTGCAGTGGACGCATGTCTAGAAACCTTTAAACGGGCCGCGGCAGGTGGGGCAGGGATGCTTTTTGTCCATCATGGACTTTTTTGGGGGGAGCCGCTGCGAATCCAGAAGGTCCTCAGAACCCGTATACAGTTCCTGATGGATCATAACCTGGCCCTCTATGCGGTACATCTGCCCTTGGATGAGCACCCCCAATGGGGAAACAACGGGGTCTTGGCAGACCGCTTGGGGATCGTGGCCCCTGAGCCTTTTGGCAGGTATCATAAGCGCAAAATAGGGTATAAAGGAACCCTCAAGACCCCGTTGACCGTAGATGACGCAGTCCACCGGATCAGTTTTATGGATAGGCCTCCCCTGGGGGTGTATCCTTTTGGAAAAGAGAAGAGCCAAACCTGTGCGGTAATATCGGGGGGCGCTGCCAAGGAAGCCCTTCAAGCGATTGCAGAAGGTATGGATCTGTATGTTACCGGTGAACATTCCCATCAAGTGTATCATGAGGCTTTGGAAGGCCGGCTTAATATGATTGCCGGGGGGCATTACACTACCGAAGTGTGGGGAGTACGCAAGATCATGGAACAGTGCGGCTTGCAATTACCTATAGATACTGAATTTATTGATGTTCCTACAGGTTTATGAGGTGAGGAGTACTACGTGAGCACTGCCCCTGAATCTATGAAATCCAAAGCCCTGCCTTTCTTGTTAAGCGGTCTTATTATTCTTTTAGATCAATTGGTTAAGGGATTTATTGTGAAGCATTGGTCTCACAACCGGATTCTTGATGTATTCGGTAACGACGTGGTATGGATTATCCATGTGCGTAATAAGGCCATTGCGTTTAGCCTGGGCGATAATCTGCCGGATTCCCTGCGGCCCTTGCTGTTTATTGTGCTTCCCATTATCGTGTTAGGTTTTCTCATGGTGTATTATATGAAGACCAAGGAATTCTCCTGTCTCCAGCGCTGGCTTTTCGCGGGGATCATGGGAGGAGGAATCGGCAATATCCTGGATCGTATCTTCCGGCCTGACGGGGTAGTTGACTTTATCAGCATTAAATTCTACGGATTCTTGGGCATGGAGCGGTGGCCAACCTTTAATATCGCTGATACCAGTGTGGTGATCTGCTGTATCGTCCTCTTACTATCCAGCCTGATAAGCCCAAAACCTGGGGATATAAACTCATCTAAAACGGAGGCTTCTCGTTGAGTAAAAAAACAAACACCCTGCTTTTTATCCTAGGAGCAACGGTCCTTAATGTACTGATTATGCTCCTCTGCTTTGTGGCGCTGCTTGTCATGTATAGCCGGTTTCTGTTGCCCCTACTTCCTGAAACCGCCCAAGCCTGGGGGCTTCCCCTTATCTTCGTCGGTTCCATTGCCCTATCCTTTGGGCTATACCGGATTATCCTGAAACAACTCTTAAAACGGGTAAACATGGAAAAGTATTTTGCCCCGCTTTTTGGCCGGAAAAAAAGGTCGTGAAGTATGGGGGGCGTTCCAGCCCACCCATAAACCGTACCCTGTTTTTATCCTCCAAGCAGTGCGGAAACATCTCGGTTAAGCCCCCGCTGGGTGTACGCTCCGACCTGTATCGACCTGATAATCCCCTCTGCATCGATCATATATGTCTGGGGAATAGCATCAATAGCATATAAACGGGAAATCGCGTAATCCCTATCCATAATCACATTGAGTTTTAATTGCCTTTTTGCCAGAAACGAAGAAACCGTCTGGTCTGGTTCCGCGCAATTTACCGCCAGCACGGTGAGATCCTGGGCCTTAGCAGTACTCAGGGACGCGATAAGGGGCAACTCCCGGATGCAGGGACCACACCAGGTGGCCCAGAAATGCAGGGCTACCGGCTTTCCCCGGTAAGAAGATAATGTTCTAGATTTACCCTCAGCAGTGGTAAAGGTAAAATCCGGGGCTGTTTTGCCGACCCGCAGCTCCTGCGCCTGGATCGAAACTACCGATCCTACAAAAAACAGAATACAGAGTATATGTATACGTTTCACGATTGATTGCTCCTTAGTTCTTAAAACTTCTTAAAAAAGTATGGGAAAGTGCCTGTTTGGGGCACTTATGGATACATGCACCGCAGCGGATACATTCCCGATCATTGGTAATCATAGTATCCATTTTACAGTGTTTTGCACAGGTTCCACAATGGGTACAGGTTTCCGCATCAATCCGTATGCCCAGTAGGGCGTAGCGGTTAAAAAGACCATAAAGCGCGCCTAAGGGACAAAGGAAGCGGCAGAAAAACCGGAATACGCATACCGAAAGTACGACTATGGCGATGAGGATGGCCAGTTTCCAGAAAAACAGGCTGCCGATACGTTCACGGAGCGCATCGTTCAATAAAACTAGGGGAATTCCCGCTTCCAGGGTTCCTGCAGGGCAGAGTAATTCGCAGAAAAAAGGCGCGCCGTACCCTTCGATGAAAAAGAACGCCAGGGGTAACCCGATGACCAACACGGCAAGAACCCCATATTTAAACCAGCTTAGTTTTTTGGTGAGGGCATTTTTCCGTACCTTTGGGGAGGGGATTCGGTATAAGAGTTCCTGGATGAAGCCGAAAGGGCATAAAAATCCGCACACTATCCGACCAAGGACAATACCAAACAGTAATAGCAAGCCTATAACCAAAAACGGAACACGCCCTTCCGCTAATGCGTTCTGGAGTGCACCCAAGGGACAGGAGGCGATAGCTCCAGGACAGGAATAGCAGTTAAGACCAGGAACACAGGTGTTTTTGAGGGGGCTTTTGGACAAGGAACCGGTCTTGAACTGGGGTAGATCCGCATTATAGATCAACATGGCCAGACATTGAATCAGTGTACGTTTACCCAATGCCGATACACTCCAGACAAACAAAAACCGCTTTTCTAAACAAAACAGCAGCATCACCCCGGGATATACCGGTTATGATGCAAAAAATCGCACATAAAAACAGAATAATCTGTATAATCTTTCTCTTCAAGGACACATCTCTTGGTATAAGGTTCGGCCTTTTTCAGCATTTCTTTATGAAAAAATAGCTTAAAATATGTTGACTCTTACGAAATTATGGTGTATATTTAGATAATTCTTTACGGTCAGTTGAAAATTAGGCTTAGGGGTAAATACAAGGTGTTTGAGTTGGTTAATAGAGTAATAATGGGAACAAATCCCAAGAAGCTGGAGGCAAACCGGCACAACAGTTCTTCCAACCTATCTAGCAGTATAGTTCCACATTTTTACCCCCCCCCTGTAATATTCTGCTAGGAATAAATTCATTTTTTAGTAAGCGTCCGAATTCGTCATATCCAGACATCATAGAAAAAATCACCACAAATACGGAGGCCCTATGAAAAAATCGGAAGATTCGTCTATCAGCATCCTGATAAAAATTGCCGCCTTATCTTCAGGATTCGTGTTTATCGGTATTATGGTTCTTGCCTTTATCAGTATTTCCAGCATGAGAACCATAAGCCTGGAAACCGCCCTTATTATGGCGAGAAATAAAATCCGGGGCGATATTGCCTCTTTTCAAAATACGCTCAAAAACAATTACGGGAATCTCTCCCTAAACAATGGAACGTTGGTGGATCAGCACGGGGAAGCCCTTAATGAACGGTATGATCTGGTAGACAAGGTATCCGAAGAACTGGGAATTGTGGCTACCATTTTTGTAAGGGAAGGTAATGATTATAAACGTATCACCACCAGCATCCGCAATGCTTCAGGTCAACGGGCGGTTAATACGATGCTCGGAACATCCAGCGTCGCGTATAATGCGGTAAATTCAGGAACTTCTTTTATTGGGGAGGTAACCATTCTGGAGAAATCCCACCTGGCAGGGTATCAGCCTCTTTTTGCGGAAAATTCCAGAACTATCATCGGTATCCTTTTTGTCGGCATTGAAATGAGTATCATAAGAGAGACTATCGCCCAAAGGATCTACTACGAGATACGCCTTATGATTGGTATTGTCCTAATTTTGCTCGTCGCCACGTCATTGCTGAATGTCCTGGTATTCAGGCAGATTATCGTCCGTCCTATCCGTACCGTGGTAGATATGCTCAAGGATATTTCCGAAGGCGAGGGGGATCTTACCAGGCGCCTTATGATAAAAAGCCGGGACGAGATTGAGGCCATGGCGAAGTATTTTAATCATACCTTTGACAAAATCAAAACCCTGGTGGCGGTCATCAAACTGCAAAGCACCTCGCTTTTGAACATCGGTAATGAGCTGGATTCCAATATGACGGAGAGCGCCGTCGCCATAAATCACATTACCGCCAATATCAAGGGCATTAAAGGACAAGTGCTCAATCAATCCTCCGGCATTACGGAAGCCAACGCGACCATGGAACACATTGCTTCTAATATTAGTAATCTCAATGACCATATCGAAAAGCAATCTACCCGTGTTTCCCAGTCGTCATTGGCTATTGAAAAAACATTGGCCAATATCCAGTCAGTTACCCAAACCCTTATCAAAAACGCCGATAACGTTACTGCCCTTGCGGCGGCATCTGAAGCCGGACGTACCAGTCTTCAGGGAATTGCAGAGGACATACAGGAAATAGCCCATGAATCCGAAGGGTTGATGGGAATCAACCTGGTTATGCAGAATATCGCCAGCCAAACCAATCTTCTGTCAATGAACGCGGCTATAGAAGCTGCTCATGCCGGAGCATCAGGCAAGGGTTTTGCGGTGGTAGCGGACGAGATTAGAAAACTAGCGGAATCTTCGGGGGAGCAGTCTAAGACCATATCGGTGGTACTGAAAAAGATCACCGAAGCCATGCATAAGATCAGTAATGCTACCGGTACGGTATTACAAAAATTTGAGGCAATAGAGGTGGGGGTTAAGACCGTTTCGGTGCAGGAAGAACATATCCGAAAGGCCATGGAAGAACAGAATGCGGGAAGCAAACAGATTTTGGAGGCGATTACCCAGCTTAACCGTATAAACCAGATCGTAAAAAGTGGTGCGCTGGAAATGCTCACCGGAAGTCAGGAGGTAATTAAAGAGAGCAAAAATTTGGATACCGTAACCCATCAACTGGCTGAGGGGGTGAGCGAGATGGCGGTTAGTGTTGAACTGATAAACACCGCGATAAACCATGTCAATACCATAAGCGGGGAGAACAAAGAGCGTATTGGGAGTTTGGTACAAGAAGTGGAACGCTTCAAAATAGAATGACGAGGACCTTAATGAAATAAATAGAGTTGACCGCCGGGGAGGGCGGGATACGGAACTATACGGGTTTTATAAACCCGGTGGAGATACGCGACATAACCGACTCCTTCTTCTTTTGTGTTGAAAAAGCGGTGGATTTTGAGTCCTGAACCAAAGGGCACGCTGGAATCAACCAGAAAAGCCGGGGCGTTTTGCTTTTTGAGGTGAGTTGCAACCAGTATCGGCTTATGTTGACTAAAAGCAAAGCGCGCTAAAACCTGATAACAGACCATAAAACCCCCTGTACTACCCGACTGCTGAGTAAAAAGGCGCAAGATTTACCGGTTGTTCAGCATAAACCCCCTGGACTCCAGGGCGCAGGCAGTTTCACCGGCCTTGACCATCAGGTGTTCTATGACCAGGGGAACCACCGCCAGCATCAAAGAGACCCCTCGTTTCCCCGCACGGGCAAGATAGGCCGCGGACACCGATTCCCAGACCTCGAAGAACCGGGGAAGAAAACCCAGCATAAGGGAAACCCCCAAACTCAAACAAGGCTGTTCCAGCCACCGGAGAAGACGGTGCATCCGGGCGGAACGCGTTTTTTTCAGAACAGCCGCAAGAGGAAAACGCACCCCCCCCTCAATCATACTCAGGGAATCCAGCAGCTCCGTCATGGTAGTAACCGAAAAGAGCAGGGCCCCCGCGGAAAAAGAGATAAGGACCGTTCCCCCAAAAAGCAGCCCCGCTACGCAGCCCGAACGATTAAACCCCAGATTACATACCAACGGATCATAAGCAACCGAGCGGAGCATGACGATACAGGCGATCATAACCATCAACGGCTTGCCGCCCCGAAGCAGTTCCCACGGACGCATCCCCGCGGCCAAAGCACCGGCAGTAATGATGACTGCCCCGGTAGCCAGGGCGGGGAACCCCGCGAAAAAGGCGGCGGTAGAAAGCCCCAGGAGCAACACCAGTTTTATCCAGGCAGGAAGCCGGTGAAGAACCGAATCCCCTGGCCGGTACGCATAGGGAGCGGGTTTCCCCATTCCCCCGCTATCCCGCTTCATCCGAGCCATGAACAGTCTCGTATCGATACATACCTGTGAAGCGGATTCCTGACGCCGTACTCCGGCTTAAGACGGTCCAAAACCGCTTCCGGCGTACCGTCTTCTCTAAGAATGCCCTGGTGAAGGATCACCAGGCGATCCACGAAGGCCAGAACCTTTTCCAGTTCGTGGGTCAGGATAATGACCGTTTTACCCCCAGCTTTAAGATCCCTTATGACTTCCAAAACATGGACAACCCCCGGCCAGTCAAGATTGGCAAAAGGCTCGTCCATAATGACCGCGCTACAGCCCATAGCGATGACGCCCGCAACCGCAAGCCGCCGCTTTTCCCCCCCGGAAAGCCGCCGGGGAGGGAAATCCCGCTTGTCCGCAATCGCCAACGCCTTCAACGCCGCGTCCGCTCGTTCCGCGGCCTGCTCCCGGCTTAACCCCAAGTTACGGGGCCCAAAAGCCGCATCTTCCGCAACCGTTTCCCCCAGGATTTGGGCATCGGCATCCTGAAAGACCAGTCCCAGGGAAGACCGCAGACTATCCGTACCACCGGAGAGCGGCCGTCCCCGAAACAAAACTTCCCCCGCCGAAGGCTCCATCAATCCGGCGATGATCTTCATTAAAATAGTTTTTCCCGACCCGTTGGACCCGGCGACCAGAAGACATTCCCCCTCCCCAATATCCAGGTCGATACCCTGCAAAACCCGGTTTACCCTACCCCGGATAAAGCCGTCGGGAAAATCTTTGGAAACCCCTCGAATGGAAAAGAGCGGAACATCACCCATAGCCGGCTAATCCCCGGCAAGCTGATCCGCCGCAAGCCTGCGCAGCCTTGGGCAGATAACCACCGCGGCCACCCCCTTGACCGCGTCCCCGATAATAAACGGCACTAACCCTGCGGCCAGCGCCTGTACCCATGTCCCGCCTAACACAAATTTGAGCCGAATAAGCCCCGGAACATATATCACCAGCAGCCCCGCCGTCGCCCCCACGATGATACGCCACAGCGGAGACCGAACCTCGACGCGAGGACGGCCCGCGATAAGCCCCGCGGTTATTGCCGCAAGCGGGTAGCCCAGCAGAAACCCACCGGTAGGGCCCAGGAAGTGCACAAACCCCCCAATAGCCCCCGCAAAAACCGGCGCCCCAATGGCCCCTGCAAGCAGATAAAGCCCAACCGCCAGAGCGCCCCGAAAAGGCCCCAGAATAAGCCCTGCAATCAACGCAAAAAAATTCTGCAGCACCACCGGAACCGGGGAAAAAGGAACGGGAATAGCAATAAAAGTCCCCGCTGCGATCAATGCGGCAAAAAGAGCCGTCAAAGTTGTTCCGGCTATAGCCTTCCGTTTGCCGTTCGCCATAAAAACACCACCTGTTCGTGAAATTAAAAGAGAAAATACCGGGAAAGCCGGAGGATGTCAAGGTAACGTACAGGGGGTTTGGGGGGCAGACTGGAAAAAGTAAGCTCAGCCTGCTTATTTCTTGTAAACAAAGAAGTAGCAAATTCTATGCGTTTATCCTGAAGTACGCTACGGTCATATTGACCTAATGCATCCATTCATCTATGATTAATTTTTAATAATATCGAAGTAAGGAGCTGTTTCAATGAAACGGACATATCAACCCAGTAAAGTCAAGCGCAACCGGAAATTCGGATTCCGGGCCCGAATGAAAACCAGAGGCGGCAGACTTATCTTAAAGCGTCGGCGGGCAAAGGGACGGATTAAATTGAGTATTTCTGACGAGAAAAAGCCCTATTAAGACCAGGGCGGTTTTGCAGACCACGTCTTTTCAAAAAGGACCGCTCTTTGAAAAAGATCTTTTCGGTAGCAAAGGAAACGTATCTTTTCGGTTTCAGCGGGCAGAACACTTAAAGAGAAGGCGTGAGATTCGGAAGGTATTTAGCAAGGGTAAAGGTGTTACCTGTTCAGGCGCGAAGTTGTTTATTTTACACAACGATTTATCTCATAACCGCATTGCTTTTGCTTTTTCTCGTAAATTTGGGACTGCGGTGGAGCGAAATCGTGCCCGACGGCTTGGCCGGGAAGCATACCGTCATATAAGCTATGCCCTCAAGACAGGGTATGATGTGGTGTTATTGGTGTATCCCGGTAAAGATACCGTTATGGCCCGGTTTGAACAAGTGAAACAGTTGTTTTCTAAGGCTGGTTTATTTTATAGGGAAGATACCGCATGATACTGACGGTAGCGGCGCGGAAGCTGATCTTGCAGTTGATTCGCTTGTATCAGGGGGCTGTTTCGCCCTATTTTGCTCCCTGTTGCCGGTATATCCCAACGTGTTCCGCGTATGCCTATGAAGCGGTACAGAAATACGGGATATGCCGGGGTTTTGTGTTGAGCCTTAAACGGTTCCTGCGTTGCCACCCCTTGTGTCCGGGGGGTTACGATCCGGTACCTTAGTACAAAATGGGTGTTTATATTGCTTACGATTAGGTAAAAGCAATCTTAAAAAAGTAAGAATTGCTTGAGGAGTTGCATGGAAAAGCGAACGTTGCTGGCGGTAGTGCTTTCGGTTCTTGTTATATCAGGTTTTTATATGGTACAGGGTGTTTTTTTTCCGCCCCCGACTCCAGTTGCTACTAAGGAAGCCCCGGCCTCGGAACCTTCCCCGGAAAGGCCGATTGCTCCGGTCAGTATCGTGGAGGATAGTACCGAATCTTTGGCAGATGAAGGCCCGGTTTCTGAGCAGCGGGTAACTATCGATACGGACCTGCTCCAGGTAAGTCTCACCAATGCTGGGGGTGATATAGTTTCTTATAAACTCAAGGAACATACCGAAGGAAATGAGTTTGTGGAGATGATCTTTTCTGGTACCGAGGAGGCCCACGCCTTTACGTTGGCTTTTGGGGATACTACGGCCAAGCCCGTACAATCTTACTTTACGGTAACCCGTATAGCGGATCATATCGTGGCATTTTCCCGGGATTTTATCTTGGGGACTGCTGCAGATGGTACGGAGAGTAGGTTTCGATTGACGAAAACCTACACCTTTAAGCCTCATGAATACATGTTTGAGTTGACCATACAGTTAGACGGAGGACATTCGACTACCGGGTTTAATTTTTCCGGAGTCGCCTACACCCTGACCTTTGGCCCCCAGATTGGGCCCTATTTTGAAAAATTGGACCAGCGCTATGAGTATCGTCATTATTATACCTACGCTAACGGTAAACAGAAGCAGGAAAAAGTAAACGACCATGCCCCGCTCAAGATTATGAACCGTCCCAGTTGGGCGGCAATTGCGGGGAAATACTTTACCTTTATTGCCCTGCCCTATATTAACCAATACGACCTGGAATTTTCCACAAAACCTGAACCGGGTATTTCCTATGCTTCCCGGCTCTCGGTGGTTCGCCTGCCGGTGACCGGTTCCCGTACTGAAGATACGTACCGTTTTTACCTAGGCCCCAAGAATCAGGAGACCCTCATAGGGTATAACAACGGAAACAACGACTTTAATCTACGGGACATGAATTTAATCAAAGTGGCCAATACCAGCGGTTTCCTTGGACCCCTAGAGACGGTACTTAAGTGGGTTCTGACCTTCTTCTACCGGATTATTCCGAATTATGGGGTGGCCATTCTGTTTCTCACCCTTCTGGTGAAAGTCGTCTTCTTTCCCCTGACCAAGAAGGGGTCTGAATCGACCCTCAGGATGCAGACCCTGTCCCCCAAGATCAAGGACATCCAGAGCAAATACAAAGACAATCCCACTAAGATGAACGCTGAAATGGCGGAATTGTACAAGAAGGAGGGGTACAATCCCCTCGCAGGCTGTCTTCCCATGCTCCTGCAATTGCCGATTTTCATAGCCATGTACAATCTCTTCAACAACCATTTTGATCTTCGAGGGGCTTTGTTCATTCCCGGCTGGATTCCAGACCTTTCCCTTCCTGAGTCGGTCTTTAACTTTGCCCCCTTCCGTTTACCCCTGCTGGGGTGGAGTGATATACGTCTTTTGCCTTTTATTTACGTTGGCTCCCAGTTGCTTTATGGCAAGATAACACAAACTCCGGATCAACAGGGCAATGTCCAGATGAAGATGATGCTCTATATCATGCCTATCGTGTTCTTCTTTATTCTCTACGATGTGCCTTCGGGCTTACTCTTGTACTGGATCGCCTCTAACCTGTTATCCCTGGTGCAGCAGGTAGCTATCAACAAATATCTGGCCAAGAAGCGGGCAAGTATGACGGTGGCAAATCCTGAACCGGTGATTGCCCCGAAAAAGAAGAAAAAGCATTAACGGGCGTCTGGAGTGGTAAAGAATTAAAAAAATAGAACATGCAATTTCTTTCGCGAGGAGAGTCTATATATGGTGTATGAATTTGAAGGCCGTACCGAAAAGGAGGCAATTGATCAGGCGGCAGAAGCGCTTGGTCTTGGCAAGGACGATTTTGATGTGGAAATCCTTGAGGTTCAGCGTTCAGGTCTATTCAAAAAAGGGTATGTTAAGATCCGGGTTCACCTGAACCAGCCGGCTTCAGGAGCTTTGGAGCATGCCGAGGAAGCTGATGAGCTTCGAGCTGTTTCTGAGGAGTCTAGTCAGACCAGATTCACCGATCCTGAAGCTAAAAACGATTTTGAACAAAAGATAATCGATTTTATAGAAGGTATAGTGCAGCGCATGGGGTATGAGGGAAAGGCCTCGGTTCTGTTCAGAGAGGAACGGAAGATTGGGTTCAAAATTGATTCGGCATATTCTTCTATTTTAATTGGAAAAAAAGGAAAAAATCTGGATGCTTTGCAGCTCTTGATCAACATTTACGCGGGAAGACAGGGTAAGGAGGATATACGGGTTATCTTGGATACCGAGAATTACCGGATTCGCCGGGAAGAGTCTTTGGTTCGCTTGGCTTATACGGTAGCGGATAGGGTACGGGAGAATCGTGGTTCGGTACTCCTGGAACCCATGAACCCTTTTGACCGTCGGCTCATCCATACCACCTTGAACGATATTGCGGATGTAGAAACCAAAAGTGAAGGGGATGGGCTTTACAAACAGGTTCGCGTATATTACCGGGGGGCTCACTAGCAGCCTGTAAAAAGGCTACTCAGGGAGTATCATCAGGGGCATGGCATACAGGCCGAAAGGGCGGTATGAGCTTTTTCCCTGGTGGTAAAGCCGTTGAGGGTGAACTAGACCGGCAGACGATCCTGCAACCCACAGGCGTTCAATGTGGCATGAGGCGTATGCGCGTCTGATTCCCAGTTTGTCAACGAGAGCACCGAATT
>JAISBK010000184.1 GCA_031266255.1 Treponema sp. | reverse complement strand
GTGAGCCGTGAGCCGTGAGCCGTGAGCCGTGAGCCGTGAGCCGTGAGCCGTGAGCCGTGAGCCGTGAGCCGTGAGCCGTGAGCCGTGAGCCGTGAGCCGTGAGCCGTGAGCCGTGAGCGTAGGCTATCGTTTGCCCTGTCTTGGTCAAAAGCATGAAAATAGTATAGTTCTTTTTGAACTGTTACGCAAGCCTTAGGTCAAGGCTCTCCAAGGCAGTAGCGTTTACTTTTTCAACATCAACATTCCCCTAAAAGCAGTATACTCTGTGGTAGTTTTCAGGAACATACAAGTAAATAGATGCCCTAATGCGTACCCTTGTTTCTACTGCCGTATTTTTGTAGTATTAAGTATTTATGGAAAGGGTACAAAAAATAGAAAAAATGAAAATCCTCACCTTGGGCAATGAAGGGAATGAAGGAAATGTACTGCTCCGGCAAAAAGCGAAACCGATTACCAAGATTAATGCTGAAATTGCAGAAATCGCTGCTGCGTTACTTGATACCTTGTACTGCGGGAAAGGGGTAGGGCTTGCAGGACCCCAGGTGGGCTTTATGAAGCGGATTTTCGTAGTCCATGTTGACAAAGACATGCCCCGGGTGTTTATTAATCCGTCAGTGCTGGAAACCTCAGAGGAAACCGTGAAATATGAAGAGGGTTGTCTTTCCATACCCGGTGTATGGGTGGATGTGATCCGGCCCAAAACCCTGCGAATCAAGGCGTGGAATGAGAAGGGCAAGCCCTTTATCCTTGATGCGGATGGTATCCTTGCTCGGGTGATTCTCCACGAATACGATCATCTGGAGGGAATGTTGTTCATTGACCGGTTATCCGAAGTAAAACGGAACCGGATCCTCGCAAAAATCAAGAAGCGGGTTTGACGATGCGGATTGTATATGCAGGAAGCCCAGGGATTGCAGTCCCTGCCCTGGAAACCCTGGCCGCATTGGAGCAGGAAGGGGTACACGAGCTTGTGGGGATTCTAACCAACCCAGATAGTCCCAGAGCACGGCACGGCAGTGCTGAACCCACCGAAGTCAGCGTCGCCGGAACCTTGCTTTCAGAAATCCGAAAAGCCCGGGGTATGCCTCCGCTTGCACAGTTTAAACCTGAACGCCTTTCTGCTGAGGTTCGAGCACAGCTTACCGCGCTAGCGCCGGATCTGCTGGTTTCTTTTGCCTATGGCCGGATCTTCGACCCCCTTTTCTTACAGGTCTTTCCCCGGGGAGGGATCAATATACATCCCAGCCTCCTGCCCCGGTACCGCGGGCCAAGCCCTATTCAGGCTGCCATCCTCGCCGGAGACAAGGAAACCGGAATAAGCATACAAACCTTGGCCCCGGAAATGGATGCCGGAGACTTGTTAGTGCAGGAGCGTTTTTCCTTGCATGGCCAGGAAACTACCGGTGAGTTAAGCGCCTTAATAGCGCAGAAGGCTGCTGCGCTGCTTCCGGATCTCCTGGGGCGCCTTGCCCAGGGTACCTTCACCGCTCGACCCCAGGCCCATGATCAGGCTAGTTTCTGTTCCCTTATACGCAAAGAAGACGGCCGTATTGACTGGTCCTGGTCTGCTCCCTCTATAGCAGCCCGGATCCGGGCATTTACCCCCTGGCCCCTTTCATGGACCCTTCACGGGGAACAGTACCTCTACATCCTGGAAGGAAAGCCCTTTGCGGCAACGAATAGAACGGCTGTTCCGGGGACGGTTCTCGGTATAGACAAGCAAGGGGGGATCCTGATACAAACGGGAGAAGGGGTTTTAGGGCTTACCCAGCTGCAATACCGTACCAAAAAAGCCTTAGCATGGAGGGACTTTATCAATGGCGCCCGGGATTTCATTGGTTCGTGCCTGGGTTAATCGTGAGTTCTATAGTATAACATGAGAAAAATAACAGAAACAAAGGGGGGTTATTGATATGGGGTATATCCGATTGGATCCGAATACCGTAACCCCCCAAAGGGAAGTTCAGCGGGATGGTCCTGTAAAATCCCATAAGCCGCATCAAGGTCCGTTCTTTATGTTCGTTGCCTTCTGCCTCATCGTGTTTGTGGGTATTATCGCGCTCACGGTTTTCTTTATCGCGGTCCAAGGTGAAGAAGAGATCAAGGTACCTGATGTCTTAGGCAAGGATGTAACTACTGCCTTGTTGGAATTGCAGGAAAAAGAGTTATACCCCCGGATTCAGCTCCGGTATTCCCAGTCTTCGAGTGATAAGGGGCTTATATTAGAACAAAGCCCTTCCCCAGGTGCCACGGTGAAAGCCGGTAGCCATAGGCTACAGCTTGTGGTGAGTCAAGGGGTAATTATCAATAAAGTTGAAGATTATCGAGGCCGTCATGTGGATGAGGTACGGGTTGAATTACAAATGCTCTTTACCTCTACCAGCAAAACCCTGTTGTCCTTAAAAGAGCCGTTCATGTATGAGTATGCTTCCCAAGCTCCCGGAACCATACTCCAACAGCACCCTGAACCAGGAACCGACATAACCGGGCCGCTGACCTTGGAATTCGTGGTGAGCCGCGGCACGGAACAGAACATGATCCGGATACCGACGCTGGTAGGTCTACCCTTGAACGCTGCGTTGGAAGAAATCAGCCGCTTAGGTCTCAATTTCGACTTTTCCCTGCGGCAGGTTCGGGGAAACGAGCTGGGGGAAACCGTAGTATCTCAAGATCCGCCTGCTCAGTCCGTGGCTGCGGCAAATACCCGGGTGTCTCTCACGGTTACGGTTCCCCCGGTACTAGGAAACGAAGAGGTTTTCGCGCTTTTTACCTATACCATACCGAGAAATCCCTATCCCCTTCCCGTACAGTTGGAAAGCCTGCTCCCTTCCGGGGAACGGCGCAGCCTACTCACCGTGGCCTATCTAGGGGGGACATTCACCGTTCCTTACCGGCTCCCGGTTGGTTCTGTGCTTATCCTTTCGATGCTCAACCGGGAAATACACCGGGAATCGGTGGTTTCCCAAGTTCCAGCCTTGGTAGAGGATTCATTTTTGAATCAGTGGTAAACCGTAAACCCAGCAATACCTTATATGCCTATAGGGGAAAAAGGCGCGGTCCGGCTCAAGACGTGAGCCACCTGGAGGTGTTCGTGGTGGCTGAGATCAGGATCCTGCTCAAGCATGGCAAAGGCGTCAATCCGGGCCAGTTCAAGCAAAGCCGCATCCCTGATTGGATCGGCTATCTCAAGGGGGAGGTAGCCTGATTGCTCGGTTCCCGTAATATGACCGGGCCCCCGGAGTTTCAGGTCTTGTTCTGCAATGACAAAGCCGTCCGGGGTTTCCAGCATCACCTTTAGCCGTGCTTTGCTTTCATCGGTGAGTACTGCATCAGAATAGACTAAAAAACAGTAAGACTGGGTGTCCCCCCGGCCAACCCTACCCCGGAGCTGATGCAGGGCGGAAAGCCCAAAGCGCTCGGCGTGTTCTATCACCATGCAGTTGGCATTAGGTACATCCACCCCTACTTCTACCACACTGGTAGCCACGAGGATGCAGATAGCTCCGCTTCGGAAATCCTCCATGGTTCGCCGCTTTTCCTCTTCATCCAGTTTTGAGTGAACCAAGGCCACCGGATACTGGGGAAAAATCTGTTGCGCAAGCCGGGTAGCCATAGACTGAGCATCTTTAATCCCTTTCCGTTCATCCGCTTCAATGAGGGGATACACGAAATACGCCTGTCTACCCGCAGCTAGTTCATGCCGAACAAAATCGTAAACCTTAGCTTCGTTAGATTCCCGGGCCAGGTGGGTTTCAATCGGCTTTCTTCCCGGCGGAAGGTCCCGGATGGTCGATATATCGAGGTCTCCAAAAACCGTAAGCGCCAGGGTGCGGGGTATGGGAGTCGCGCTCATCATAAGGAGGTCAGGATGATCCCCTTTGGCCATAATGGCCTGCCGCTGCAGCACCCCAAAACGATGCTGTTCATCCACCACTACCAGACGGAGATTTTTATATTGTACATCTTTGGAAAAGAGGGCATGGGTACCTATCACGAAGTCGATCTCCCCTGAAGCCAAACGCTTGAGCAGCTGGGTACGGCCTGCGGTCTTGAGGTTTCCGGTGAGAAACGCAGGCCGTACGCCCAGAGGTTCTAAAAGCCGGGCAGCGTTTTCTCCATGCTGCCGGGCCAAAAGCTCAGTAGGAGCCATCAGAGCAACCTGGCCCCCTAATTCCACTCCCCGCAACGCTGCAAAGAAGGATACCAAGGTCTTGCCGGATCCCACATCCCCTTGGAGGAGCCGGGCCATAGGAGAAGGACCGTCCAGGTCCTGGTTGATGATCCTGATAACCTCTGTTTGTCCTTGAGTTAACCTGAAGGGGAGTCGTTCCAGGAGGCGTTGCTGTAACGGAAGCAACGCGCCGGCACTACCAGGACACCCGGTAGTGCGTTGAACCGAACGCCGTTCCTTTGCCCGTTTGCCCACCAGCACTTCTAAATAGAAAAGTTCTGCGTAGATGAGGGTATGCCTGGCTTGTTCAAGCTCTTCCAAAGAACCGGGGAAATGAATGGCCCTGATTGCCTGGGATTTAGGAAGGAGCTGATCCCGCTGGATAAGATATCCGGGGAGTTCCTCTTCCAAATGATCCGCATATTGGTTGAGAGCTTGTTCGATGAAGCGGCGCAGCATACTCTGGGTTAAGGTCTTACTCAAAGGGTACACCGGCAGGATGCGCCCAAAGTGCCGTTTAGGGGCTTGGTTCACGATGGTTGCAGGATCAATCAGGTTGTATTCGGTTCTTTCTGCAAGGGCTTCTACTTCAAAGGATGCACATTGGAGCTCACCGAATTTGTATTGAAAGGCGCCCCAGAGCCGATAATACCGACCTACCACCAACTGTTTTTCCATGAACGGCCGCTTGAAACAGAGCAATACCCCCTTGGCACTTGCATCCTCTACATAGACCTTGAGGTCTCTGGTCCTCTCCCGGAAATTGAACCAATCATGAGCCATAACCTGCACCACAGTACACACGGGACCGGAGTGAAAATCCTTGAGCGGTACGTACCGACTCCGATCCTCCCAGGTTCGAGGGTAGTGACTGAGGAGCGCTCCTATACTGCATATCCCCCCTTTGGCAAGGCTATGAAGTGCAACCGGCCCCACTCCTTTAAGGGAGTCGATGGACATGGTAAGTTCCCGGAGAAACATGTTCTTCTTTAGTTCCCAGTCTTTGCTTGCCCGTGTTTAGACCGGTAACTGGAACAAGAAGGATACTGCCACTGCGACGAGGAACTTCATACCAATCATCAGCACCACTAAGACCCCTATGGCAGCGAGAAGCCCGGTACGGTAATGCACCAATCTACCCTTGAACAAAAGCCTATTCATCCGGTACAGGATCGGCTGGGATATGGTATTGATGACCCCCCAAAATAAACTTACGGTGTTCCGATTCGTCAGATAGGCGATAAGCCGCAGGACCAAGATAACGATACAGAATCCCACAATAAAGGAGCCTGCTGCCTCCAGGGAAGACAGAAGTATTCCCAGGATCATGCCAAGACGGATACGGCCATACCGGGCGATGGTGGAAAAAAGGGTCTGGACCAGGGATAAGACCGCCATAGCGACAATAGGGGAGAGATCCAGGAAACCGGCCTGTAACACCGAAAAACGCCGGAACCACCGGAGGTAGGGATCGGTGATACTGCTTAACAGCTCCATAGGTCTGCCGTACTGGGCACCGCTAAACCAGGTAAGCATGATCCGGATAAAGATGAGGATCATGTATATCCCGGTGATACTGCTCAGGATATTCATAATAAAGTACATAAATACAAAATAACAGATCGGTCCTGTTTCGTCGAGGTTCTGGGCCAAAAATCGCTACAAAAGCAAGGGCTATGATTGCCACCGGCATTCAAAAATGCAAACAGGACGTCCTTGCCCTGGGGAAGTTCCCCAGAACAAACCAGTCAATTTGCTTCGCAAAGCCCTTATTCGGGCTCACAAAACATCATATACAGCCGGAACGTTATGCGACAGGGGACATAAATTTTTCTCCAAAAATTATAAAGATACTTGACAAAGAATAAATCTTGATTCCATACTTCAATATCAAGGAGTTTGCTGTGAAAAAATTTGCTTTGTTTAATCTAGCTTTCATAATAGCGGTTTCTGTGGTTTGCGCCTCTGGTAATTCTGACAGAATAAGGGGCAATGGAAATACAGTAATATCTGATAGAACTATGACGACTTTTGAGAAAATACAAATAACCACGGCCTATTCAAACCATAATGGTTCTGATGGAAAGAGCATAATCCGTATTCATTCAAGTGAAGAATATCGTTTAAGTCTTACTATTGATTCAAATTTAAACCAATATGTTGAAATGAATGCAACAAACAATGTATTGAAAATTGAAACAACAAGAAGGCTGGCAAATGACTTTATTGTTGATATTTATAGCCCTAAAATATCTGGTATTTCAATTAATGCTATTGGAAAAGTCGAAATAATTGATAAAATAAATGTACCATCATTTTTGGTAGAAATCACTGGAGCTGGAGAAATAGATGGTAACATTGAGTG
The DNA here is from genome assembly GCA_031266255.1 of Treponema sp. GTDB lineage: Bacteria > Spirochaetota > Spirochaetia > Treponematales > Breznakiellaceae > JAIRLU01. Next base: position 1,601 of record JAISBK010000184.1, on the reverse strand, counting down.
TGAAATTTTTTCCGCTAATATTAATGGAGCTGGAAAATTTACTATGATTGGAGCTAGTAAAGATGCGGAAATCAATATTTCTGGAGCTTGTATGTTTAATGGGGAAGACTTTAAAATAAATAATGCTTCTATTCAAATTAGTGGTGCCGGCACGGCAACTATTTGGGCCGTAGATAATTTGGCGGCAAATATTTCAGGATTTGGTAGTATAAAATATCGTGGAAGTCCAAATACTATATTGGGTCGTAGTGGTTTTGGAAGTATAAAAAAAATGTAACTATGTACCCCTTGATGTATCCGTGCGGGCCTTTTATCATCGCGCGCTCATTGTTCGTTATGTTTGACTTTACTTCCTCTCCGCAGGACCCCTGTTTCGCTTCCGCTCCTTCAAGAAACCTGTTGATGCGATCAACTTTCTTTTGCAGCCGTTCCAGATCCGCTGCTGGTATTCCTTATCGTACCCATAGGAAGCCGCCGTCTCGTTTAATCCCGATCCTGCCTTCCCCTCTTTGTCCAGTTTTATATGCTGCGCTACTATTTTCCCCTTAAGCTTTTCCGCGTCTTTCCATTAGACAAAAATAATATTATGAACTATTCTCCATAGTCAAGAGGGATGCGAATTATGGATAAAATAAAAGAGTTCATGTCAATTGCTGAAGAAAAGATAGGAATACTATTAGCAAAGCGGTTATTCTGCGTACTACTACTCTTATTTGAAATTGACAGGAAGATCATTGTCGAGAAATTCGGGGTTTCCAGACTCACGGTGAAAAAATACGGAGCGTTAATAGAGTCAGGAAATATTCAGGCTATATTTGCGGATACGGTCTATCTCAGGAGAAGCGAGGAGGAAGCCTGTGGGTTGAAGCGGAGTTTACCGCAGGGGAAGAAGTTTTTAAAAAAATGGATTGATGCCGTTAAAAGTCGGATTTCTGCCTGAGAAGGCCGATAACGCGAAGCAGAAGGTATTTGTGGAAGAGAAGCTGAAACCGCTGATAAAGTGGCAAAAGAAGGTATTATCGCGTTATTTTTCGTGGACGCTGCTCATTTTGTGAGGGGAGGGTTTGCGGGGAAGTTGTGGAGCCGGGTAAGGTGTTTCGTGAAGACCGCCTACGGGAGGAAGCGGTATAATGTGCTTGGAGCGCTTACTTTTTGCGGGAAGAACGTTACGACGGTAACCAATGACACGTACATAAGGGCAGAACAGGTGGTGGTGCTTATAAAAAGGTTGCTTGTTGAATATAAGGACAAGGCGCTTGCGCTGGTATTGGACAACGCGGCATATCAGCTGGCCGGGAAAATCCTGGATAAAACGCAATTCGGCAATATTGCGGAAACATGAGGTTGCGCGCTTATTCCCGCAGGAAGCCCGCAAGCCAAAGGGCGTATAGAACGCCTGTGGGAGGCTCTGCAAAACCATCTGCCCGTCTGGTTTGCCTTGAACGGCATTACCACGATGGAACAGGCCAATGCCGCCCTCCCGCGTTTCATCAGGGAGTCCAGCCGGCGTTTCCGCCGGGAACCGGCTTGCCAGGACCAAACAGCCTTCGCTCCCCTCCCGGCAGTCTCTACAGAGGTAATTTTGGTTACCCTTGCTTTTT
>JAISBK010000156.1 GCA_031266255.1 Treponema sp. | reverse complement strand
AGCGGATCGCCTCTTCCGTCGAGGCGGTCCCGGAGGTTTTGAGGGCTTCGTCCCGGTCGGCGACAAGGATATCAATATAGGGGTAGGCATCATCTTTAACGCCGAGTTTCCATTTCCTGGCGGGGGCGGTAATTTCGCTACGAAAATCGTAGACCAGATTTACCAGGGTTACCGCACCCCTGCTTCGAGCCCGTTTAAGCAGACCCGTAAGACCATCGTGTATAGGGGGGACAAGCCCGGTCCCTCCGAAGGCCGTAATATCGGCGTCAAAAAAGCCGTCCTCCAGATATTCAGGATGAAAAGAGCCCGCCGCCCCTATAAGATTGATAAAGGTCCGTTCCCCGTGGCCATTATCGTAATTTGGGTCCGAAATTACATCAGTTCTGGGAGAAGATCCTCCCTTCTCCAGGAGCCGGTACTCTTTGAAAGGAAGCCGGCGGAGGGCGGATTCCACAAAATCGCTTAACGTATCGGCGCCCCGGATGCCGAAAAATCGTACCTCGGCCTTGTCCCCCAGCATTTGGGCCGCGTGGGCTAAGGCCACTACCGAAGGCCCCCCCAGGTTACGGGAACTGGGTTCCGCGCCGCCGGTTATCAGGGAAAGGGCGTTTTCATAGGGCAGGCCCATAAAACGTTCAAAGTCCTCGGCAAAAACCAGCCGTCCCGGAGTAAGGCCCCCGTCTCCTTCTTTTCGCGAAAGGGCCCTTTGAAAGGCGGCGGTGGAAAAATCACTCCGGGCATATAAGATATCTACCAGGCAGCAGCCTGTTCCGTGAATAACCATGGCTTCCTCCTATAGCTGTTTGATGAAGGGTCGTATATATAAGAGCGCCGCTCCAACGGCCGATGCCTCTTTTGTGTAGGTACACGGGGTGATATAATCTTCGTTACCCAGAAAAGTGGTAACCCCGGCGACGGATCGCCGGATTTCATCAATATATGGCTCAAGATATTCCCCCAAATAGCCTCCCAGGATAACGGTACAGTCAAAGGGGACTACCAGGTTATTGATAGCAGTGGTAAGGTACGATAAATATTGTTCCCATACCGTTTGTAAGCTTTTATCCCCCGCTTTAAGCCCCCTGAAGAATGCCCCCAAATCCCCGCCTGTATGTTTGGACAAGACTTGGGCGGAGCAATAGGCGTCTATACAGCCTTTACGCCCACAGTAGCAGGGCAGCCCGTCCCGGACCAGGGTCATGTGGCCAAATTCCCCTCCCCGTTGGTTTTCACCCAGATAGAGCTGATCATTTAAGAAAATTGCCCCCCCAACATAATCGCTTAGGGACAGATAAACCGCATTTTCCTGGGATTTACGCTGCCATGTTTCAGCAATACCTGCGGCATTGGCGTCATTACTTAGGATCGTAGAATAGTGGAGCCCCCGACTGATGGTGGAACATTGGAGAGCCGAAACTTGGAGCACATGGGAATAGACAAGCATCTGGCCGTCCCTGGTAAGGATGCCGGGGATGGAAAACCCTGCCCCTAGAATGGCATCTTCCCGCACTCCGGAAATGCCGACCAGTTGCTTTATTAATCGGACCACCTCCAGATAATAAGCAGAAGTATTTTCGTAGGTTTTTTCAATTCTGATACTTTCTATTATTTCCGTGGCGAGGTTGATAAGAGCAATACTGATATGATTCTGCTCAATATCGGTTCCGATGGCAAATTTTGCATTTTTTATGAAAGTAACTGCGGTAGCCTTACGTCCCCCGGTGGATTCCAGTACCACCCCCTCTTGAAGCAGCCCTTCCTGCTGAAGACTCTTTACATTTTTGATAACCGTTGGAAGGCTTATCCCCAAGTAAGAGGCAATTTCCGGCTTGGAAATATTTCCGCGTTGATATACGAGCCGGTAAACCCGGTTGCGGTTAGTTTGTGTTTCTGTAGAAAACGCCTTTTTCATATTTTCCTTTCGGGCCAGAGCATTTTTTAAGGTCAAGATCAAGATATATATATTTATAAACTACTTTATTAAGTATTACAATTAGGGCGTGTTCACACTACATAAAACAGGCCTAATTTGGTATTTTTTAAAACAAATAATATCAAGAAAACACCAAAATGCAGAATTCCTGATGATTTTTTAGATAAAATTTTGGAGGTCATCCTAAAATTTATGCCAAAAAGACTCATTTTCAGATGCTCTAATTTAAGGCAGATATATTTAGAATTTAAGAATTTAAATTTTTCTTGACAAGATCCTGGAAATAATGATATCATCATTATGAGACTGTTTATATAATGTCTATTGTAAAGAATATTATTTTTTTGGAGGAAACAATGAAAAGAGGAATGATGGTATTATCACTAGCACTCATTTTTGTCCTGCTGATATCCTGCGGTGGTAAGAAGAGTGAAACCAGTAGCGCATCATCACCAAGAGAGGCTGTGGGCCCCCTGGTAGAAGCGCCTTTTTCCGGCTGGGTAGAGGGTCTGCCCAAGATTGAAGCTCCCAGCAGTTTCGATTGGAAACAATTTGCAGGAATAACGCTCAACTTTATTTCGGAAAATACTACCCCCTCTACGGCGCTGGCTGCGGCGATTAGTACCTTTGAAGATGCTACCGGTATAACCGTTAATATTGAACAGGCGGATCTTGCCGTGGTGGCGGAAAAAGTAGCGCTGGATATCAACGCCAGGTCTGCAAAATATCAGCTAATCTATGCGGACCCCCACCAAATTCTGGCGAAGAATTACAGGAACTTGGTAGATCTTAATAAATTTATTGATGATCCCTCTCTACCCCGGGTACCCGGTGGTCTGGAAGATTTTTTTGTAAGCCAGTTGGAAGTAGACGGTTACTTTGGTAATAAAAATGCTCTTTATGCCCTGCCCTATGACTGCCCTACGATCATTCTGGCTTACCGTACCGATATTTTCGAAAATGAAACTTACAAAAAGGCCTTTCAAGATGCCAAAGGTTATGACTGGACCCCCGGACCGAACCTGACATGGGAGCAATTCTACGAAGTTTCCGATTGGATTAACCAGCAGGTCAGAGCCGGTAAGATCCAGGGTGTACAGTATGGTTCCGGTCACATGGCTAAACAGCATGATTCTCTACAGTGCGACTTTAGCAACGTATTGGCTTCTTATGGTGGTGATTATTTTGTCAACCGGGATTTAGGTATTCTGGGTTCAGCCGCTCCGGGCAAGGGTGATTTAGAGTCTTCCGATGCTATTGCAGCGGCTACAATGTATCAGAAATTGCTCTCTATTGCTCACCCCGGCAGTACCTCTTGGGACTGGGCCGGTGTTGCGGAAGCTTTTGCGGCGGGCCAAATTGCAATGATTCCGGAATTTTCCGAATTTTCTTCTACTTTTGAAAGTCCCACTTCTTCCACGGTTGTTGGCAAGGTGAAATGGGCTCCCATGCCTAAAGGGCCTAAAGGAACCGGCAATATTTACGGCGGTACGGGTATTGCTATCAGTTCCTTTGCCACCGAGCAGGAACAGAAGGCCGCATGGCTCTTCCTGGTTTGGGCTACTTCTCCCCAGGGTCAATATGAATGTTTGACTTCTCCGGTGGGTGGTTCGACTCCCACCAGGCATTCAGTCTACGCCCTGGCTGATGTTGTAGCGGGTATGACCCCCGGTACTCCCGAATCTCAAAAGATGCCCAACCTTCTTTCCGCAGGAGCGGTTCAACTGGGTTGGGCTCCCGGCAGTATCTATAACCGGCCCAAGATTCCCCAATGGCCCGAGATTGATACGGTTATTTATACCGAGCTTTCCAGGATGATTCTCAATCAGTCTACACCGGAACGGGCGATGAGGGCGATCAATAGTCAAATAAACGACATTGTTGAATAACTTGACTAGCCAATCTTGTAGGATTTAGATTAATAGTACGATCTTTTGCAAAACCTGGTTGGTTTTGCAAAAGATTTTGGGAAAACCGGCCAAGGGCATGTTTTTCCTTAAATTTATCCTGAAATAAGTATGCCGTTTGCCGTAAAGCGGAGTCGTAGTAAAGCTGAATGCTGTCGCCGGAGTGTTCAGTTTTGCTATTACGGTATATGGAGTTTCCATGAGTCGACAAATACAGAAACTAATACAGCGGCAAGGCCGTCTGATACGGAAGGATCATACTGAATTTTATATGCTGATCCCGGCGTTGATCGCTCTGGCGGTTATCAGTTTTTTCCCGTTGATTTATACAATTTATCTTACCTTTTTCAATTTTACTATTGCCATTGATGAGCCGAGTTTTGTAGGTTTTTCAAACTGGATCAAAATATTTAGAAATCCCACTTTCTGGTTTTCCTGGGGAAGAACGGCTATTTTTGCCAGCTCCGCTCTGTTCTTGGAACTTTTGTTTGGGGTTACCAATGCGCTTATTGTGTATCATTTGCCTAAGGGTGGTCACTTAATCCTTACGTTACTTATGCTGCCCATTTTTGTGGCTCCTATTGTTGCAGGATTATTGGGGCGTTTTATGCTCAACTCTACCTATGGAATGTATGCCTGGGTTCTTAGCCACTTAGGGTATACCAAAGAGATCTTCGGCAGGCCTGTTGCCTCTATGGTGGCGCTGATCCTTATCGATGTGTGGGAGTGGACTCCCCTTATTTTTCTGATCGTTTTTGCAGGACTCCAGTCTTTGGATATGGAGACCCTGGAAGCGGCGGCCGTAGACGGCGCCAATGTCTTTCAGAAACTAGTGCATATTATTTTGCCCCTGATATTCCGTACCATCCTGGTGTCCCTGCTGGTAAGAGCCATGGATATTTTGCGTTATGTTGATACTATCAATATTATTACCCAAGGCGGCCCTGCGGACGCTACCAAG
>JAISBK010000088.1 GCA_031266255.1 Treponema sp. | reverse complement strand
CAAAAATTGCTGCGGCTTAGGGCAGAGCAGACCGCGATTCTGCTGATTTCCGCAGACCTCAACGAAGTGATAGAACTAAGCGACCGCCTTATTGTCCTTTTTGAAGGAAACATTTTTGCTTATTTTGAAAACCCCTCAATGATCCGTGAGGAAGAACTTGGGCTGGCCATGCTTGGATTAAAGAAACAATCACAAGAAGAAATCATAAGGGCATATATCCAATGAAAAAGGATACGTTTTTTTACATGGCGGATACGGTTGTTTCTGTGTTGATCGCCTATGGAATAGCAATTATTATCATATCATTCGTAAGTCATGATACCCTTAGGGCGCTTACCATTTTTATAACCGCCCCTTTTGATTCGGTCAGGCATATCGGTAACGTAGTTGAGATGGCGATACCGCTTGCGTTTACCGGGCTTTCATTCACTATTCTGTTTAAATCCAACCTGTTTAATCTTGGGGCGGAAGGATTATTTTTCTCATCAGCCCTTTTAACCGCGGTACTGGCTGTACAATCCCATCTGCCGCCTTTCATACATCCTATGGCGCTGATATTGGCGGGAGGACTGCTGGGGGCAGTTCTTGGCTGTATTCCCTGTGTCTGTAACGTGCGATTTGGCGCCAATACCTTGGTTATCTCTTTGATGATGAACTATATTCTTTATGGCGTATGCATGTTTTTTTTGAACAACAAATTTCGAGATATTACCGCGTACGCTATAGCCACCCCACAGTTTCAGGCTTCGGCAAAACTGGTCCGCTTTATTCCCGGGACCCGCATCCATACCGGCTTGATTATTCTTGTTGTTTGTGTGGCATTGATCACCCTGTTCTTGCATAAGGCAAAGTGGGGGTACCAAATGCGGATGTTGGGAATCAATAGACGTTTTGCTTCGTATATGGGCATGAACGCAACCGCGATTATGTTTACCGCTCATGGTTTATCAGGGTTTCTGGCGGGATTAGGCGGTTCGGTTGAAATTTTGGGCATGTACCATAAATTTCAATGGACCGCGCTGCCCGGCTATGGACTGGACGGTGCGTTAATCGCGTTGCTGGCAAAATCTAATCCCCTGGGAATTCTTCCCGCGGCGCTGTTTATCGCGTATATACGAACCGGCGCGGATATGATGGCTCGTATGTCCGATATTCCGGCGGAAATAGTTTCCATTGTTCAAGCGCTCATAATCCTACTGGTGTCTTCACAGTATTTCCTGCGATATATAAGAGAACGTATGCTGTTAAAAGAAGTGCGGGCAAATGGATAACCTATTCGGCGTGCTTTTGGGAACAAACTTTTGGTTTTCGGTTATTCGTGTTACTACTCCGGTTTTATTTCCATCAATAGCCGCGCTTATAACAGACAAAGCCGGGATTATGAATATCAGTATGGAAGGGACCATGCTTTTTTCCGCCCTGGCAGGCGTTATCGTAAGCGCGCTTACCCAAAGCGCATGGATAGGCCTTTTAGGGGCCCTGTGCGCGGGTATGCTCCTTTCCTTTATTCTCGCATGCTTTACCCTGGAATTAAAAACTGATGTCATCCTAGGGGGCATAGCCATAAATCTTTTTGCAGACGGCGGATCTATTTTTATTTTATATATGCTGACTAAGGATAAAGGAACATCCGTATCTCTGCCAAGTAAAGTCCTGCCCAATCTGCATATCCCGTTTTTAAAGGATATTCCGGTACTGGGGAATGTTTTATCCGGACATAGTGTGTTGACGTATATTGCCGTTCTAACGGTATTTTTAGTGTTCTATCTTATGAATAAGACTCCCCTGGGACTGCAAATGCAAGCGGTTGGAGAAAATTACAAGGCGGCCCAATCCGTTGGGATACGGGTTAAAAGAATACAGTATATCTCACTGGTACTGAGCGGGCTTATCGCGGGTTTTGGGGGCGCTTATATGTCCATGTCCTATCTTCCCCATTTTTCCCGAAACATGACGTCAGGGCGGGGCTGGATTGCACTGGCCGCTGAGGCCATGGGACACGGACATGTAATCGCCACTTCCCTGACTGCGCTGTTATTTGGTTTTGCCGACGCGTTCGCAAACCGGTTACAGATGTTTAATCTTCCTGCGGAACTGGTCGGGATAATTCCCTATACCGCAACCGTCTTTGGGCTGCTTCTCTATGTGATGAAAAAGCGCCGGAAACCTCCCCTTCCCGCCAACCAGCCGAGGCCCTCCCGCTGAATGTGGAGGTGATCCACAAAGTATGTGAAGTATACTGCACTACGTTCAGTAGTCTTCATATGGAGGCATTCACAAGTTTGTCTTGGTTTTCTCTCCGATGTTCTGCTTCTTTTTCAGTTATGGTCAATATCCGATCGGCGGCGCCGGGAAGCGTATGCTCATATCCTGCAAAATCATGGGACGACGGCAGGGGGCCTTGATATGATACTTCTACTTGTTGTTTTTGCAGTTGGGTTCTATTACTCATGAGCCACTATATTCATGGCACGGTACATATCGTTCCCAACCGTTTCCCAATCGCCCTTTATGGCCTCACGATCTTTCTGAAATCCGGAATCAAGATCGGGGAGTACGATAAAAGTTTGCCCGCTCAAATCAAAGGCAGAGGCAAACCCATCCAAAAAGGCCCGTAATCTGCCCTTTTTCAGGGTTGTTTTGTCGTTCTCGTTCATGGTTCAAATATATCCCTATTTGACGTTTCTAACAAGTCCTCCTTCAACTTGTTGGTGATACCTTTTGTACTCAGATCCCCTTGCAAGCTAAACCGTTAGCAAAGACGCTGAGCTTGGTGTTCTTTGAGCAGACTGATAAAAACTGCGCCGTACTTTTCCATCTTTACCTTTCCTACCCCGGAAACCGTTAAAAATTGTTCCAGAGTCAACGGCATTTTCCGACACATATCCTGGAGAGAAACGTCGGAAAAAATAATATACGCAGGGATATGGGCTTTCTGAGCCAGATCGTATCGCAATGCCTTGAGCTTGGTAAAAAGCGGTTCATCTAATGCTCTATCTTTGACCGAAGGTGTCCGCTGGGGTCGCTCTTTAGGCAGCATCATGGTGAGGGGCTTTTTCTCAAAGATAATTTCTCTTGACCGGGCAGCAGGACAGAGGACCTGATAAGTATCCCCCTCCAACGCAAGGTATTCGTGGGCGATGAGGTAATCCAAGATGGTCCTGATACGATGGATATCCATGTCCGCCATGATGCCATAAGTACTCAGGGAATCCAGGCCCTGGCTCAGGAGTTTCTGGTTTTTGTTGCCCCGGAGTATATCCACGACCATGGTCTTGCCAAAACGCTTTCCCCGCTGTTCAATCCGGTACACACAGGAGATAATTTTCTGTGCATCAAGACTTATATCCCTGGATTCAAAGCTGGTGGTACAATTAGAGCAGTTTCCGCAATAGTTGGGAGGAGTATCTCCAAAATAGGCAAGCAGCCGGGCACGGAGGCAATCGGTAGTGGTTGCATAGAAGGTCATAATTTTAAGCAGTTCCAGGTGATGGCTGATCAGGGCAGGAGCTTTGGGAGGTTCTCCCTGGGGGGGTGTAGTAATCAGAAAGGTAAGTATCCGCAGATCCTGGGGACTGTAAAAGAGGATGCAATCTGCAGGTCCCCCGTCCCGGCCTGCCCGACCTGCTTCCTGGTAATAACTTTCTATGTTCTTGGGTATGTTGTAATGAATGACAAAGGCTACATTGGACTTATCGATCCCCATGCCAAAGGCATTGGTAGCCACCATAACAGGCTTCCTATCATAGATAAAGTCATCCTGATTGTGCTGCCGCTCCCAATCCTCAAGACCCCCATGATACCGGGTAGCGGCATACCCCGCCTTGTTCAGAGTAGCGCAGAGTTCTTCTACGGTTTTCCGGGTAGCGCAGTAGACGATACCGCTTTTGTCCTGGTGATTGTGCAGGTAATCCAGCAGGGCCTGTACTTTATCTTTAGACTTGGAAATGGCTTGCACCGCAAAATACAGGTTCTCCCGGTTAAACCCCGTGGTGAGGACATACGGGTTTTCCAATTGCAGTATGCGGACTATGTCCTCTTTGACCTGGTCCGTGGCAGTGGCGGTAAAAGCCGCGGTAATGGGCCGGTGAGCCAGACCTTGGATAAATTCGCTGATTAACAGATAACTAGGACGGAAATCATGGCCCCACTGGGAAATACAGTGGGCTTCATCAATAACCACCATAGCTATATCCTGCTGTTCCCCCAGATACCGTATGTCTTCCCGCTTAAGCCCTTCCGGGGCAATATAGAGGATCTTATATGCCCCTTGAGCAGCACGGCTTATGGTTGTCTGATATGCGTCCCAGGTAAGGGAACTGTTAAGGTATGCCCCAGGAATATCCCCATCCTGGAGTGCGTTGACCTGATCCTTCATCAGGGAAATCAAAGGGGAAATAACCACCGTAAGCCCTTGCAGCATCAAGGCCGGCACTTGGTAACAGAGGGACTTCCCTGCTCCGGTGGGCATCACTGCCAAGACATCCCGCTTATCCAAGAGGGCATTGATGATTTCCTCTTGTCCCCGGCGGAATTGGGTAAATCCAAAATAGGTCTTGAGGATGCTCTGTGTATCGTGATCCATAGGGTACCCCTATCCATCCTTTGGGTTTACGTGCATTATACGGCGGCTTGTTTCTTTCGCCGTCTCCGTGCTGCCTCAAGACATTCCCGTTTAAAGAGCACCACTGAAAGTCCTGGGTAGGTAATTTCCGCCCGCAGCCTGAGCGCGTTCTCGTGGATAAGCGGCTTTTTCGATTCTAACTCAAGCAGATGTTCTTCCGTAAGCCCCAGTCCCCGGATGAGTTCCCGGAGTTTGCTCGAAGGAACCATAGTTTCTTGACAGCCGGTCATGGCAACAATGGCATTATCCAGAATGACCAGAGTCATGGGGGTATTGGCCGCTATTGCGTCGATGAGGCTGGGGATCCCTGAATGAAGAAAGGTTGAATCCCCAATAACACCTACCACATGGCGTATTCCTGCATCTGCCGCCCCTTTTGCCATACCCACCGAAGCGCCCATACAGACGATGGATTCAGGTACCTCATAAGGAGGCATGGCCCCCAAGGAATAGCAGCCAATATCCGCAGTAACCGCGGTATTTTCAAGACCTGCAAGGGCCTGTTTAATGGTTTCGTAACTATCCCCATGAGGACAGCCCTGGCAAAGCTGAGGAGGCCGGTTCGGCAGGGGAGGGATGGTAAGTCCTTCGGATAACACACTGGGACGCGGCGGGAGACCAAGACTTTTCCGCACCTGGTCAGGGTCCAATTCCCCGGTACGGTTTACCCTATTGTCCAATTTTCCCGAGATGGTACAAGCAGGAGGTAACAGTCCCCGGAGCTTTTCTTCGATGAAGGGCTGTCCTTCTTCAATGACCAGCACCTGCTGGGCCTCTGCACAGAGCCTGCGTATCGAATCAAGCGGTACCGGATAAACCCCGATGTGGAGCCGAGCCGGCAGTTTCCCCTCACGGAAACGGACCAAATCTTCCACGTTTTCTTCGTAATAGTTCCCCCCCAAACCAGCAGTAATGATCCCCCAGGTGCGGTCTCTATCCTCCAGTTCCAGGATATTCCCAAGGTGGGCTGTGGACCAGGATTGGATATCCCCTTGCTTCTCGATTAAAGTTGCGTAGTTCCTACGGGCAAAGCCGGGAAGAAGCATCCACTGGGTCTTGTCTGCTGCTTTGGATAAAGGACGCTGTTCCTGAGCCGGGTCTACTGACACTACCGCGCGGGCATGAGAGAGCCGGGTGCTCAGCCTGAGCAATACCGGAACCTGAAACCGCTCAGAAACCTCGAAGGCTTCCCTGGTCATCTGGTAGGCTTCTTGCTGATTCCGCGGTTCCATACAGGGAACCAGAGCAAAAGCAGCATAAAACCGGGAATCTTGCTCATTCTGGGAACTATGCATCCCCGGATCATCTGCTACCGCAATCACCAGTCCCCCCTTAATTCCCAGAAGACTCCCATTGATGAAGGGGTCGGAAGCCACGTTCAGCCCCACGTGCTTCATGGTAACCATAGAACGCCGGCCTGCAAAGGACACCCCCAAGGCCGCTTCCAGGGCGGTTTTTTCATTGGTACACCACCGGGCAAGGGGACCCCCTTGTTCATAAACAGCTATGAGGTATTCCATGATTTCCGTGGAGGGGGTGCCGGGATAACCGTAAGATGCACTTACCCCTGCGTGGAGGGCACCCAAGGCCACCGCCTCATCTCCTAATAAAGGAGTATTGTTATGCGCTTTTTCCATCTTTTCCATTCTTTTACTATACAATCTTCGGTTAGGCCCTGCTACTACACCCGGGTATTACCGATCCGTACCACGGGATAAACCCGCGAACGCCCGATCTAACAAGGACTGGGCTGGCGCTTTGGTACCTAAGGAGACTGCCGGCACCACGATAAAGGGCACCAGGATTGCCAAAGATGCGGCCAAAGGTGAATGAGCCGTACCCAAGGTGAAAAACAAGATAATTTCCGTTACCAAACCAGACAAAAGCCCTGCATACGCCCCGGCCTTGGTACTTCGCTTCCAATAAAGGCCATAGATATACGGAGCGGCAAAGGAGCCTGAAACTGCGCCCCAGCTCAGAGACATGAGGGTTACGATGAAGCTGAACTGAAACCGGGATATGAGATACGAGATGATCACGAAAATAGCCGAAAGAAAACGCATCATGGCCACAGACCGGTCTTTACCGGTTTTTGCGTCTATCTTGGAAGGATACAGATCAATGGCCACCGAAGAAGAGGATACCAATACCAAAGACGATAAGGTTGACATAGATGCAGAGAGCACCAGAAGCAGGATCACGGCCATGAGTACTTCCGGCAAATGTTCGGTGAGCAGGGTCGGTACAATCGAATCGTACAGGATGCCTCCACTCGAGTTTCGAGGCAGGCTTTCAGGGGTGAAAAACACGTGGGCAAAGATACCGGTGAGGTATGCAGCAAACCCGATAACCAACGCAAAAACCGTGGTAATTATCACTGCTTTGGAGATGACCTGTTCATTTTTTATGGCGTAGAATTTTTGGGTCATTTGAGGAAGGCCCCAGGTACCAAAACTGGTCATAAATACCAGGGACAGGATGGTAACCCAGGTGGGTTGGTTTTCCGGGGGAACATGCAACGGGTACTGGTCTCGTACATTTCCCAGGATCTCCCCGAGGCCCCCGCCTTGAGATGCAAGAACCCCCACCATGACTATGGCGCCAAAGAACATCACGATACCTTGGATGAAATCGGTAATGGCAATCGCAAAGTACCCTCCCAAGATCAGGTATACCCCGGTAAAGGCGATCATAAGGAGCAGCGCCATGTCATAGGGGATGTGAAACACCGCCTCAAACAGATGTCCCAAACCCTTGAATACCGATGCGGAGTAGGGAAGCAAAAAGAAAAAAATCACCGAGGCGGCCACAGGTTTTAAGTGTTTGGCTCCGTACCGTTCCTGGAGATATGCGGGCATAGTCATGGCGTCTAGGTTCTGGGTCATGCGCCGAGTGCGGCGGGCTAGCACCACCCATGCAGCCAGGGCGCCGATAAGGCCGTTTCCCAGGGCAATCCACAGGGCATTAAGGCCGAACTGCCAGCCCTGGGTCCCGGCAAAGCCGATAAAAAGCACCGCAGAAAAATAGGAAGTTCCATAAGCCGTCGCAGAAACCCAGGGTCCCATGGTTCTACCCCCCAGAAAGAAATCACCGAGGGTTTTCGTTTTCCGCATACCCCAGATGCCGATACCGGTCATGAGCATCAAGAACACCACAAGAAAGATGATACCGTACATATTGCCTTCCTCACTCAGTATAGCTTTTGATCAAGTTTATCATAGGAAACCCGCTTATACCAAGGGTCCAGGGCATATAAAAAGGAATTATAAATTTACATTCCCTGACAACGTGCCTGATTGACAATACAATAATAGAAATTTACACTAAAAATATGAAAATTGTTACATATACGGTTAAACCGAAACTGCCGAGCTCTTTAAAACCTTTGGAAGAAATAGCCCGCAACCTTTGGCTTTCCTGGAATTTTGACGCGGTCCAGCTTTTTATCCGCTTGGATTATGATGCATGGCTTAAATCTCACCAAAGTCCGATTCGAGCCTTAGGTATGGTCAGTCAAGAGCGGCTTGCACAAGCGGCCAAAGATGACTCCTATTTATCTGCGCTTAATGAAGTGTACAACCGTTTCCTCAGATATAAAAAGGGCGATACCTGGTATCACGGATCACGAAGGGATGTGGTTGCTTATTTCTCCATGGAATATGGTATGGATGTCTCCCTGCCCATTTATTCCGGGGGCCTGGGTATTCTGTCAGGGGATCATATGAAGACCTCCTCTGATATGGGGTTGCCCTTGGTAGGTATCGGGCTTCTCTATCGGCAAGGTTATTTTAAGCAGGTCCTGAATGCCGATGGATTCCAGCAGGAAAGTTACCCTGAAAATGACTGGTACAATATGCCGGTGGAACGGAAGCTGAGTAAAGACGGCGATCCGCTCAAGATATCCGTTGATTTATCCGGTAGGGTTGCGGTAGCCCAGATCTGGGAAGTTAAGGTTGGCCGTTCTTCTCTCTACTTGTTGGATACTAACATCGAAGAAAATGCTCAGGATATACGGAATATTACCGCAACGCTCTATGGAGGGGATAAGGAAACCCGGATTCAGCAGGAAATCCTCTTAGGTATAGGGGGCATTCGTGCGCTCCGCGTCTTGGGGATCAACCCTGCGGTTACCCACATGAATGAAGGCCATTCAGCCTTTCTGGGACTTGAACGGATCCGGGAAATCATGCAGGAAAAGGGCTTTACTTTTGAAGAGGCTAAAGAAGCGGTGTGGCCCACCAATATCTTTACCACCCATACCCCGGTTCCCGCGGGGAACGAACGGTTTGACATTGGTCTTATAGAAAAATATTTTCGTTCGTGGCCTGAAATTTTAGGTATATCCTGGCAAGATTTCCTTGCCCTTGGCCGAATACATCCCACTGATGATCGGGAAACGTACTGTATGACGGTGTTAGCCCTCAAGTTGGCAGCCTATGCGAACGGTGTTGCTCAGCTTCATGGGGCAGTATCCCGGGAAATGTGGAAAGGATTATGGCCCGGACTTCCCCTGGATGAGGTACCTATCGGCCATGTTACCAATGGGGTACATCCCCGGACCTGGGTTTCCAATGTGATGACCGATCTCTTAGACCGGTACTTTGGCCTCCATTTTGAGGAGGATCCCACGGATCTGGCAATTTGGAACCGAATGGACCGGATTTCTGATGAGGAACTGTGGCGTACCCATGAGCGACGGCGGGAACGGCTGGTCGTCTTTGCTCGGGAACGGATCCGGGCATACATTACCCACACCGGTGCGGTGAAGCGGCGGATTCAGCAGGCTGAGGATGCTCTTTCTCCCTATGTCCTGACCTTGGCGTTTGCCCGGCGTTTTGCCACCTATAAGCGAGGGAATCTGTTGCTCCGAGATCCGGAACGGCTTCTCAAACTGGTTAAAGACAATGAGCATCCGATTCAGCTTATATTCGCCGGAAAAGCCCACCCCATGGATATGCCTGGTAAAGAGCTTGTCAGAGAGATTATCCATTTTGCGGAAAAATACGACGTTACCAGCCGTATTGTCTTCCTGGAAAACTACGATATAACCATGGCCCGGTATCTCACCAGCGGAGCTGATGTGTGGCTTAATACGCCCCGGCGGCCTCAGGAGGCTTCCGGTACCAGCGGCATGAAAGCCGCCATGAATGGGGTGCTCAATTGTTCTATTCTGGACGGTTGGTGGGATGAGGCCTATAACCCCGAAGTTGGCTGGGCCATTGGGCAGGGGGAACAATACGAAGACACGAATCTGCAGGATGATGTGGAAAGCAAGGCCCTCTATGATCTCTTGGAACGGGACATCATCCCCCTCTTTTATCAGCGGGGCCGAGATGGGCTGCCCCGGGAATGGATCCGGCGAATGAAGAGTTCCATGCGGGAGATTGGCCAATCCATGTCCAGTCATCGGATGCTGATGGATTATTCCAATCAATTCTACTTCCCCGCGTTAAAGAACTATCGCCGGATAGTCAAGGATGAGTATAGAGAATCAAAATCCTTGGCCGCCTATTTTCAGAAACTCCGTGGGTCCTGGAACAGTTTACAAATTGGAAACATTGAATCTAATGCAAAACCGGTGATGCAGCGAGGGGATTCCCTTACGGTTACCGTTTCTATTGATATGGGTTCGCTCCTGCCTGAAGACTTATTGGTTGAATTGTACCACGGTTCGGTCTCAAATCAAAGTAACACGATTGAACACGCCCATAAGACCGAGATGAAGGTTGTGGGGCAGGAGGGCAATCGTTATCAGTATCAGGTGCGGGTAGAATGTACGGATACAGGCTTTCAGGGACATACCGTGCGGATCCTCCCCAAACATGATGCCCTGGTTCACCCGTACCGTTCGGGCTTTATCAAGTGGGCATAAGGGAGCTTAGCTTTGTACGGGATTCTGTGAAGTTTTACCAGAAGAAGCAGGTTGTGCTTTTTCTGGTATTTTTTATATAGTGACGTGTTGAAACAGTTTCTTTAATTCCAAACCCATTGAGCGGTTTGGAGGGCGGTATCCTAGCTGCACCCGCCTCATCAAAACAAGGATGGTTTGTATGGCTTCTTCTATTTCCCCATCTGCTTCCCGATCTTCGGAGGCAAACAGGGCGAGTCATTTTTTGTATCTGGATCAGGTGATGGCCTTTTTTGTGGCCATTCTGCTCATGAGTAATGTGGCTTCTTCAGCGAAGATCCTGGATCTCGGGTTTTCCCTTTTTGGAATTCCTCTCGCCTTTGACGGCGGTACCCTACTCTTTCCCCTGTCCTATGTGTTTGGGGATTTACTCACCGAAGTATACGGTTTCCGTGCTTCCCGACGGGTTATCTGGACCGGCTTTGCAATCCTGGCCTTGTCTTGGGTCGTCTTTTTCCTGCTCCGGATCCTCCCCGGGGAAGCTTCTTGGGAATCCCACGTGGGAAGTGTTGCCTTTAATGGGATTTTAGGGGGGATGAGTACCGGGGGTATTGTCTTGGCAAGCCTTTTGGGGTACTGGGTGGGGGAATTTTCTAATTCCGCGGTCTTGTCCCGCATGAAAATCCTCATGCAAGGCCGGATGCTCTGGGTGAGAACCATTGGGAGCACCCTGGTAGGCGAATTAGTGGATAGTATCGTTTTTGTAAGTATTGCAAGTCTTACCGGAGTCTTTGGGTGGGAACTCTTTGGTACCCTGGTGTTCACCAACTACCTGTTTAAGTGTACCATTGAAGTACTGATGACCCCCCTCACCTACTTCGCCGCATATAAACTAAAGAAGGCTGAAGGGGTTGATACCTATGATGTGGGAGTTACCCTTAATCCCTTCACCACCGGTTTTGTTAAGACCAAGACCAATTAAGGAGCAGTCTCCTGCAGCGTGAAGTTGCAGGGGGAGCCCCTTACCCTACTGCAATCCTGCAAGCTGTACCACAAGGCCAACCACGAGGGGAATCGCGAGATTATCGTAGTCGTCCAAGGGAAGGGCTTCCACCACCGTGGCGCTTACCGCAGCAAGTAACGCGAGAGGGTAATTATACGAGACCTGATACGAAATAAAAAACACGGCAATAAAACAGGCCATCGAACCTTCAATACTCTTTCCTAAGAGAAAAGCAGGACGAATCCGTCCGAACACTTTTCCCACTAAACTAGCAAAGCCGTCGCCAAAGGCGAGGGCATATATCCCTATGGAAGCTGCAGGAGAAGGGTACAAGAGGAGCGCCAGAGAAGAACCGATTCCCAGGGTAACCGGTCCCAGGACAAAATGACCTCTATCCCTTGACCGGGAAGCCATATTCGTCAGCGAAGAGATGTAAGGGATATGTATTCCAGAAAGCCTGGCCATTTCCATATAGGTATACAACAAGGTACCCATCATGAGGAGGAGCACCGTAAACGACCAATTTATAGCCGCCATACTGGGACTGAGGGCTATGAGAAAGTGTATAGATTTTCTGATAACTTCGGTTTTAAGCTCCCCCAATTCGAGGGTCCCTGGAATAACAAAGTGCCGAACCATAGGTACGTCGTTTTTTAATGCTGGTATTGCTTTCATGATACTCTATCTACTAGCAAGTTCTATGCCAAGATGAGATGCTACCCTATCCCTATAGGGTCCTGCTGTACCCATTCCCGGCTTTCCTCACCGTACCGTTTTGGGAACTGCTCCATCTGCTTTACTATATAAGTATAATACAAAGGACCGTATAATAACATTGCTGCACTAAGCCCCTCTCCATAAGTACAATCCTGGACGTATCGTACCGAATGTACAAAAAAAGATACGATCCATATTCAAAAATTACTACTATGAAAACCGCAACTCCCCAGCTCCTTGATGCCGAATTTTTAAAGGGGTAAGCGCCCCAGGGCCAAAGACCGATTCTATCATGGTCTTATAGGCATCCAGATACTCAAGGGGTATATACACCTGGATAGTTCCCGCAAACCCACCGCCATGTACCCGGCATGCCCAGAGGCTGGTTTTTCTGGTAGTTTCAACGGTTTGAAAAAAATCCCGGGTCAGAGCCAGGGCCAGAGGCAGTCCCTGGGATCCGGGATCGTGAGGGGTATAGAGGTTCTGCAACAATTCCCAAGAGGAATCTCCCGATTCGTTGACTAGGCGTAAGTAACGCAGCATAGCCGCTTTGCCGTCGGTATTGGAAAAGGTGTCCACCCTTTCCAGGGCTTCCTGCATAGCATCCACCCGGTGATTTTCATGGAAAAAATGCAAAGAACGCAAGAAGGCCCGATCTCCCACAGCCTGCCGTACTGCTGCTGCGTGGGCCACCAGGGTCTCCTTATCCAATTCCCTAAGCACGGATTTGCCGAAAAAACAGGCCACTGCCTTCATTTCTCGGGGGATTGCGGCATACTCAGGGGTAAGGTCTGCATGGCTTCCCCGAGTATGGATCACGCAGAGACATAAGCCGGAAGATTCCAGATCCAGATGGATAGGTTTGACTTGAGGCTCCGGTTCATCCTTAAAATCAATAAGCACCACGCCCCCGTAAGCACACGCGGCTTGATCCATCAAGCCAGAAGGTTTCCCGAAATAGGTATTCTCTGCTTTTTGTCCGATCTTGGCGAGTTCCAGGGCAGAACGCGTTCCACCCCCATAGAGATGATCAAAAATCGCGGCCAAAAGGATCTCTATTGCCGCGGACGAGGAAAGTCCTGAACCGATAAACACCGTAGAATCCACATTCGCCGTAAAGCCTCCCACTGCACAGCCTTGAGCAGCCAATTCCCCGGCCACACCGCGAACCAGGGCTGCGGTGGTTCCCTGCTCATCAAGCCGTGGGCTGAGGTCGGCAAGATCGATACGCAGGTCCGGATACCCGGTAGAACGCAAGCGTACCTGCTTATCTGTCCTGGGGAGGACCAGTGCAGCTACATCCAATTGAACGGCTGCAGCCAGCACCTTGCCGTGGTTGTGATCCGTATGGTTTCCTCCGAGTTCAGTACGGCCTGGAGCGGTAAAGAAACGAGGTTTGGCAACCTTTCCCTGGGGCTGTTCCGATTTTTCTTGGGAGATTAAGGCATAGAACCCCTCAATGAGGGATTCATAACGATGCCGGACTGCTTCAATCTCCCCTGGGCCATAGAGAGCGGTTAAGACGGATGCGGCATGGGGGGAATTAAGCTGATTGTGTACTCTTTCATACATAGGAACTCCTTGTTCATGCTTTTTTAATGTGGGTTCTGGTGGAATACCCGTGGTTTGATAAGACCCTTACTCCAACTCGTGATACGGCTTACATCACGACGGTGAACAGATCCGGTTCGCGGTCCCCTAAATTCCATCGAACGCATGTTTTTACTCTTTTTCATTCTTGTTTTCCCACTGACTATGGATGATCATCAGGCCGGCGGATCCTACATTCCAACCCTGCTGTTCTTCCCATGCGGCGATGAGCGAATTCCCTGACAGGCCGATTCCTGTATAGACAAAGCCCTCTGGTAAGGGGGGACAGGAAAAAGCCATGATCTTACCTGCCTCAAGACTGCGGCTGTCACCAACCATTCCCCGGCCATCAGGGAGTATTGCCAGGGCATGGGAACCGGTACTGGTATGGATATAATACCCGGTAAGCTCCACCAAATGCTCCGGATTACCGGAAAGCGCGGCATCCTTCGCAAAATACCGGGTAGAGGAGAATTCCGGGGAGATAATGGCGGCAACCGTTACCTGATCTTGGCCGCTTAAACCAAAGACCCGCTCTAAAACGAAGCGTAATACGGGCGGGGCATGATCCAATGGTTCAGGAAGTGCAGAATTCCTAAAAGCTCCCACCGAAACTGCTTCTCCGGGAAGAGCCAGATCAGTACTGCGCACATAGACGTTCTTAACCGGTGAGGAAGACCGTTGAATCCCCCGGTAATACCAATACCCGTCCTGGCCCTGTCTGAGGGTTTCCACATCCCATCCATCAGAAGGCAGGAATGTTTCAAAGGCAGGAAGCGCTAACGCTACCGGCTGGGTACTCCCTTTTACCAGCGCAAGCACTCGAGGATCCGGCGGAGCCGCCGTAGGATCCACGAAAAAATCGTTCCGATACAGGAGAACCGCAGGTTCGCTCTTATATAAAAAGACAGAACCTATCGTGTAGTTACTCCAATAGGGAACATCCGCGATGCGGTATAAGGCAACACCCCTTTCCTGCTCAGGACAGGCAATAAGAAAGCCTTCCCGGTTTATCGCCAGCGTAAGCCGATCCTCCCGGATTACCATACCGGTGATACATTTCGCCAAAGGCCAGGGGGTAAAAGGTTTCAAAGAGGCTTCGGCAGGAGAAGGGATCACCACCGGCGTACCGGATCCTTCGGCTCCCAATTCAAACCATAAGGGATTATTCCCGCTTTTTATCAGTGCCCAAGGATGCATCCACGCGGTTGAAGCGGATACTGCATCAGGTGGTGTAGGGTTGGTTTCAAGGGGTCCTTGCTGTCCTGTCCCTCTCGGGGACTCAACCGGTGCCGTGGGGGTGATTTCAAGGAGACGGACCATAAACCAGACCAGGATCACCCCCGCCATGCTACCACATAGCATAAGGATAAGAAAAACTGGCAAACCTTTTCTCTGGGACATGCCTTACTGTACGTCTATCCCGGTATTCTGTCAAACGCTCCCCCAGACTCCTAGGGATTGCCCAGTTCCTTGAGCTTCTGAATCTCGTCCCGGATTGCCGCAGCCTGCTCAAACTCCAGCTTCTTAGCGTGTTCCAGCATCTCAGCGTTCAGCGCCGCAATAAGCTGTTTCCGTTGGCTTGGAATGAGGATGTTGTAGGATTTTTTGAGTACCTCAATAGACGTGATAGCCGCATCTTTTTCTTCTACCGCGTGGCGCACCAGAATATCTGCAATGGCTTTTTTGACGGTTGTCGGCGTAATACCGTGGGCCTGGTTATAGGCCATCTGTATTTGACGGCGGCGCCGTGTCTCCGCAATGGCCTGGTCCATGGCATCGCTCATGCGGTCCGCGTACATCACCACTTTCCCCGCAGCATTCCGGGCTGCCCGACCTATGATCTGCACGAGACTCGTGAGGGAACGGAGGAACCCGATCTTATCTGCATCCAGAATCCCAATGAACGATACCTCAGGCAAATCAATCCCTTCCCGCAACAGGTTGATCCCCACCAGGATGTCGAAAGCTCCCTGCCGGAGTTGGGTCAGAATCTCCACGCGCTCAATAGTTTCCACTTCGCTATGGATGTACCGGACTTTGAGACCCAAGCCGGAAAGATAATCGGTCAAATCCTCGGCCATTTTTTTGGTTAAGGTGAGGATCAGGGATCGCTCTCCTGCGGCAATACGGTGGCGAACTTCTCCGTAAATGTCCTCCATCTGGCCTTCGCTGGGGCGGACCTCTATCTCCGGATCCAAAAGGCCGGTAGGCCGGATGAGCTGCTGCACCACCCGCTTTGACTGTTCCACTTCGGTCTTACCTGGAGTTGCGGAAACATACACGGTTATACCCACTCGCTGCACAAATTCATCGTACCGCAATGGCCGGTTATCCAAGGCGCAGGGGAGACGGAAACCATAGTCCACCAGATTAGTCTTGCGGCTCCGATCCCCGGCGTACATGGCCCCTAACTGGGGCAGCGTTACATGGCTTTCGTCGATAAAGGTGAGATGCCCTGAGGCTCCGTTAGAGGTCTTGGGAAAATAATCAATAAGCGTATCCGGTGCTGATCCAGGCGCACGGCCCGCCAGGGGTGCAGAATAGTTTTCGATCCCTGGACAATACCCCATCTCAGTAAGCATCTCAATGTCGTATTCCACCCTGGTCTTGAGCCGTTCCGCTTCCAAGTGTTTTCCAGTACTGATAAGCAATTCGTAGCGTTCAACAAGCTCATTTTTAATATGTTCCAGGGCATGGTGAATCATATCCTGGGGCATAACGAACTGTTTGGCCGGGTAAATCATGGCCCTATCAAGGTCCTCAAGGACTTCACCGGAGACCGGGTTAATCCGGCGAATCCGCTCGATCCGGTCCCAATCCAGGTCAACCCGGTAGGCCTCCTCCAGGTAGGCCGGATAAATCTCCAGCGTATCCCCGCGACGGCGGAACCTGCCCCGCTCCAGCACGGTATCATTCCGTTCGTATTGCAATTCCACTAAGCGCCGGGTAAGGGCATCAAGATCAATACTGGCTCCCTTGGAAAAAGATGCGGTCATTGTACGGTAGATCTCTGGAGTAGCAAGGCCGTAGATACAGGACACGGTGGCCACAATGATCACATCTTCCCGTTCCATGAGACTCCGAGTAGCAGAAAGGCGCATGCGCTCAATTTCATCATTAATCGATGCGTCCTTTTCTATATATAAGTCCCGGCTTGCTACATACGCCTCAGGTTGGTAGTAATCATAGTAGGAAACAAAATACTCCACCGCATTATGAGGGAAAAAACTCCGAAATTCTCGAAAAAGCTGAGCAGCCAAAGTTTTGTTATGGCTGATAATCAAGGTAGGCATCTGGACTGCCTCAATGATCTTCGCCATGGTAAAGGTCTTCCCGGAACCAGTAACCCCCTGAAGGGTCTGGTAAGGATCCCCTGCTTGGATGCCTGCTACCAAAGCCCGGATAGCTTCCCCCTGATCCCCTGCAGGATTAAAAGGGGAAACCAGCTCAAAGGTACGCATGCATATACGCCTTAAAATCTATAAAAAGTTTTGCAAAGTTCCCTGCTTTTTGAGGGTCTTGATGTATTCGGCATACTTTATATCGCTCATCGCAATATGGGTTAATATCCAATCCCGTAGGTAACGGACAAAGGTATTCGGCACAAACGTTTTACCCTGCTCGAAGTTCTTCACTTCCTCCAGGACCTGTTTGACGAACTGGGTATGCTGTACCTTATGTGTCGCCAGCTCAGGGAAGTTAATCCGTTCCATGAGCCGTTCTTCCGAGGTAAAATGGAACTGTACATACTCAACCGCACTGCGGATGACTTCCTTAAAATACCCCCGTGCCGATTCTTCACCTTCCCGACAGGCATCATAAAGCTTATTGGTCAGGACTAATAATTCTTTATGTTGTTCATCAATAGCAGGGATTCCTACGGAATACCGATCTTCCCATACCACAAAAGCATTTTCTTGCATCATAGCCTCCATCTTGTAAAAAGATACAAAAAATCGTTAAAAAGTATAAAAACTTTGAAAGACTTTGGCAAGTACCCGATTACCGAATATCAGAGCAACACGGTATGGGCACAACATACTGCAGCGGCCAAGGCATCTGCGGCGTGATCTGGTTTAGGGACGGCATCAAGTCCCAGGATGATCCGGATCATATCCTGAACCTGGGCCTTATCCGCCGCGCCGCTGCCTACCACCGCCTGTTTGATGATCTTAGGAGTACATTCCTGTACTGAAAGTCCTTGTTCTGCCAGGGCCATACAAAGAACCCCCCGGGCTTCTGCTACCGGGATTGCACTGGTAACATTTCGGGCAAAATAAAGGGTCTCCATAGCAGATTCAGTAGGATTATAGGCTTCAAGAACCCCACGAAATTGTTGATACATAAAAAAAAGCCGTTCTTCTCGGGGATGATTCGCAGCAGTTTCAATGCAACCATGAGCAATATACCGAATTCGCTGTGTATCGAATTCAATAAGTCCCCACCCAGAAGCAGCAAGACCAGGATCAACCCCGATAATACGGCGGACTCCCCGAGGAAACCGGATTATCCCTTTATTCAGCCTCAAATCCTTCGGGGATATCGATATTTGAATAGACATTCTGTACGTCGTCGTTTTCTTCGAGACGCTCAATCAGCCGTACCGCTTTGGCAGTGGCATCGGTATCAAGATTTACCGCAGCCTCAGGAACCATGCTGATTTCTGCACTAAGGGTTTCAAAATGGTTATGGTCCAAACTATTCAGTACTGGTTCAAAATCTTCAGGCGCAGTGGTAACTTCAATAATCCCCTCGGCAAGAGTCACATCTTCCGCACCGCCGTCAATGGCAACTTCCATGATCTGGTCTTCGGTGTACTTTTCACCGTCCAGGGTGATGATCCCCTGGCGCTTAAAGAGCCGGGAAACTGAACCGGATGTGGCAAGCTGACCTCCCGCACGGGTCAAAATATTCCGTATATCTGCGGCAGCCCGATTTTTATTATCCGTTAATACCTCAATAAAAATCGCCACCCCTCCTGGGGCATAAGCTTCATACACCAGTTCCTCGTAATTGACTCCCTCAAGCTCTCCGGTTCCCTTCTTGATAGCCCTATCGATATTATCTCGGGGCATATTCGCTCCCCGGGCCTTCAAAACCGCGGTTCGCAGCCGAGGATTTCCTTCAATATCTCCTCCCCCCATACGGGCGGCAATGGATATTTCCTTAATCAGTTTGGTGAATATCTGGCCGCGCTTTGCATCCGCGGCGCCCTTCTTGTGCTTAATAGTCGCCCATTTGCTGTGGCCCGACATGATAACTCCTTATAATAAGACGTAAACCTTAAAAATCAAATGATATGTATATAATAGCATAAGAAAAAGCCCTCAGTCAATAAACTTCTCAACAAGTCCAGGATAAACGCATAGAAATCAGTCAGTTCTGGGAAGCAGAAGGTTCTGTATAGCCTGGGCATTAAGCAGCTTAAATATCCTCTCAATCTGCTCCTCAAATCCCAGCGATGCAGGGAAGCGGATGTATCCTTCGCTAACGAGGCTATGCCTGATTGGGTAGGTTTTGTGTTTGCCCCAAGTCGCAGGTAGGTTTCCCCTTCCCTGGCTACCCGGCTTCGGGCACGACTCCAAGAACCGATCATTCCGGTGGAGGTCTTTGTCAACGCAGCTATGAGCGAGATACGGTCCCTCATGACAGACAGGGTAATCACCTGGGTGCAACTCCACGGTACCGAAGACATGTATCCAGCGGGGTGGAAACCGGAAGCTACAAAGACCGGTCCAAGATGCTCAGTCTGGTCCAGCGGGTTCAGGAAGGCGGGCTTGCATACAACCAATCGTGAATAGGTGAAAAACAACAAAGGTACTGCTCACCCGCCTTCTTCCAGCCGCAGGTCCTCAGGGTAAAAGCTGGTATACCCCATACCCAGTGGCGTTATCGGTTCGGAGGTAACGGATCCCCGGTACTTGGGTATCTTTCCCCAAAGGAGAGGTGTTGAAGATCACCGGCCCTGAGCCTGAGGGAAGCCGGATTTTCCAGTTATCATCCGCCCGAGGCTCAATCCGTTTTGCGTATTCCAGATATTTTAAGATTACCTGGCGGTTCTCATCGGGAGAGGCAAAGATGATCTGGGAGGGATTGACCCCAGGGAAATTACCGCCGCCGTATGCCCGGTAGTTATTGGTGGCTATGGCGAATACATCCGTATCTTGAATGGGCCTGCCCTGGTAACGGAGGTCCAGAATCCGCCGGGAACCGGGGTTTTGGAGTTCGCCGTTGGCTCTGTACCGGGCCGCTTGGCTTAGGTCAATCGTATAGGTAAGGCCGTCGATCACGTCAAAGTTGTAGGTTGGAAAGGAATCGTTGATCAGCGCTTGTTCGCCCCGGCCGGAGGCAATGATCTGGTTAAATTGGCCAGCGCTCATTTCAAGCCACTCCTTAATATCCGCCCCGGTAACTTTCACGATAACGATGGTATTAGAATACACATAGAGGTCTGCAATGTTTTTAATGGCCAGGGAACCGGCGGCGACATTGGTGTAATAACCCGGTCCCTGCCTGCCGCCGGCCTTGAAGGGAGCCGCCGCAGAAAGGACAGGAAGATCAGCATGGGGGGTATTTTTCAGGGTTTCTTTGGCATACCAGGTTTGGGCTTCGTTGATGATCTGCACTGAATAATCGTCCTTGACCAGGGCAAAAAAACTCGTCAGGGGGGCGGTAAGCACCGCGCCGTTCGCGCCGGTTCCCCCCACCGGCGACCGGATATAGGCCAGGGTGGCCTTGTGTTCCTCAGACAGAAGGGCGCTTAAGGTTTCATCCGCCGCGAAGAGGCTCTTCCGGGCCGCGGTATCGTACATGGGGATCAGTTTCGAAGCGGTGGCCCCCCGCCGCCATTTGCCATTCTCCCGGGTAAGGGTCAGATTTATCACCCCGAGGGTATCCCCAAAACAACTGGGCATCAACATGGAAACGCCATTGACGGTTCCGTTGGCCAGATTGACCCCCTTAATGTTCGCATACGCGGAACCGGGGAATTTCAGGTGGGCATGGCCTGAGATGACCACATCCACATCGGGAATTTCCGTAAGGTGCCAGGCAAAGTTTTCTTCTTTGCCCCGGCGAAGACTGTCGTCGATCCCCGAATGGGCCAGAATCACCACAATATCCGCTCCCTTGGCCTTCATTTCGGGAACGTATTTCCGGGCGGTTTCGGGGCCGTCCAGGGCGTCAACCTTGCCCGTCAGATTCGCCCCGTCCCAGGCAAGAATTTGGGGGGGAACCAGACCCATCACCCCAATCCTGATGGTCTGCCTGGCTCCCCTATTGTCAACAAAAGAGCGGTCGAGAATAGTATAGGGGGTAAAAGTGGGAGCCCTTGTCTGGGGGTTTACCACATTGGCGCACAATACCGGGAACCGGGAACCCCGTATGATCATGTTAAGATAATCAAGGCCGAAGTTAAATTCATGGTTCCCCAGGGACATGGCGTCATAGTCCATGGCATTGAGGAGCCGCATAATGGGGCTAATGTTTTGTCCCTGGGGCGGATTTTTCGCGAGATAATCCCCCAGGGGCGTTCCCTGGATATTGTCCCCATCATCAAAGAGCAGGACATTGGGGTTCTTGGCCCGTTCCTGCTGAATGGCGGTGGCCACTTTCACGAGGCCGTCGGTCTCCACAGGATTATCGGTGAAATAATCATATGGAAGATAATGGGTATGCACGTCCGAAGTTGCCAGAATAGAAAGCTCCACCGATTGCCCAAAAACAAAAACCGGAATCAGCAAAAAAAACACTGCCAGGCTGCGTTGAAAAGATCGATATCTCATAAGTTCCTCCTTGAAATACCAAGTAGTATAAACAAGGGCGTAAACATGATCAAGCCTAACCCTGCTCCCTTGCAGGGCATCGGCTTTTACTTTTTCAATGTCAAAATTCTTCCGAAAAACAACATGCTTTGAAGAAAAAAATTCACAGCGAAGTCGAATAAGAAAAGAAAGAAAGGAAAAAATGAATGATAAAACTTTTTCGACTTATTCGACTTTGTGGTTAAAATTCTGTGTTAATTTTTTTAACGGGTTCTTAGATGAAACGAATTGTTATTTTGACAGCAATACTGACGGCAGGCATCCTCGGGGCAAACGCTGCAGGTTCTCTTTGGCTTTAACATCCGCGCTGAAGCGGGCGCAAACATCACCGAAGACCTGGGGGGCAGCGACGGGGAGGGTCAATTCGGACAATACCGGGACAACGGTTTTGTGAAGACGGTTTTGACCTGCGCCTTTCAGACAAGGGCGCCCTTAGCGGCTATGGCTCCATGGTTGGGCCGGGGGACCGCCGCTCTTTCGATCAGGATATGCCGCCCGGATTGAGAAAACCGGGGGTTTTTAACAGGGGCCGTTTCGGAGCAGCTTTAGGCTTGACCGTCTTTTTGGGAGCCGGTTTGACGGCGGATTTTGTTTTTGTCCCGGCAGTTTTTACGGCCCTTGTTTTGGCAGCGGATTTAACGGCCCTAGGTTTTCTTGGTATTACCGTAAATTCGAGCTCTTTGCCGCAATGAGGACATTTTGCCATGGCGTTTCTCCTTTAAGTAGACAACTATCTTATCTCACTATCGACATAATCAGATTGGTCTATAAACGGAGGCTGTTCCAAAACCTCAGTTTTGGAACAGCCTCAGATCACCCCGGCCCTATGCGGTAAATTCCCCCTTCTTCGGCGACCATGGAGTCCTTTTTCAGGGCGTCCAGCGCTTTATAGATGTCCTGGCCGTCAATTCCCGTGCGTTTGCCCAGTTCAGGAGCCGAAGCCGGACCTTCGTGGGCCAGGGACCGGATCAGGCGGCCCCGGGTCTGCCGAAAGGAGCCCTGGAAGGGGCTTTGCCGGGTGTAGCGGGCGCTGCGGCGGCTGGGGTTGGCCGTGATCTTTTTGAGCGCCGCCCCGTAATCCATCAAAGCCCAATACCATTTCCGGGGATTCCTCTTGTCCAGAACCGATTCCAGGATGGGGAAGATTTCCGCGTCGGGAATCTCCAGACGATCCTCAAAGTAAAAGTGGATCACCGTGGAGCGGATATTGGTTTCGATAAAAACCGAGGGGTAGTTGTAGGCAAAGCAGGAAATGGCCCCGGCGGTATAGGCGCCGATCCCCGGCAGCTTTATCAGCTCCTCCGGGGCGCCGGGCACCACTCCGCCGTACCGCTCCGCTATAAGACGGGCGCACTCCCTGAGCCGCCTGGCCCGGTTGTTGTAGCCCAGGCCGCTCCATTCCCGCAGCACGTCCTCCAGGGAAGC
>JAISBK010000022.1 GCA_031266255.1 Treponema sp. | reverse complement strand
CGGCATCGGAATAGTCGGTCGGTATTTTCAACATTGCCTTATCCTCAGGTTAAAAAAAGTTAAAAAAGATTAAAAAATAATCTTCGGCCCGCTAAAGGCTTCAAGCCATACCGGAATAGTCCGTAGCCCGCCGTGGAAAAACATACTGAAATCCCGATACCAGCTCATATTACAATTATTACAGGGAGGCTGGTGTAACGCGGTCTCTTCCATAGTTAGGATGTTTCCCAGGACCTGGGGAAGCTGCATACAGGGACGCACATCAAAGAACCAGTCTACAAACAGCACATGCTCCCCGCCGTAACAGGGATAGCGCGCTAAAGCCGGGTCTTTCAGGTAATTGATGATATTCTGCATGGAAATAACCGAATTGATGATCTGATGCTTTCCAGACTTCTTTAACCGGATTGCTTCGGTCAGTCCCTGGATCACCTTATCCCGGGAAAGGCTGATCCCCTCCCCGCCCAGGGGATACACTTGGGATTTGGAGAAGGTCGGGTAATTCAGGGAGATACAGGTAAACCCCATGTTTTCTGCCCTGAAACACACTTCTTCCAGGTTATTGTAGTTATCGTTCCAGATAAGAACCGATGCCATGGTTTTAAGGGAGGTCTTATGTACCAGATCCATGGCTTTGGCCATTTCATCCATGATATGGGGAATTTGCCGGGATTCAGCCATAGTAACCGGATCCCCTGAATCAAATGAAATACTGAGCAGGTCGCATCCTGCATCCTCAAGGCGTTTCAGAATCTCATTGCGCATGAGGAGCTGGGGCGCGGCATTCAGCACCGCGTTGTTCATTTTTCGCTTGGTCGCCCGTTCAACAAAAGCAAGCACCTGGGGGTGCAGCAATGGCTCCCCGCCGGTAATGGTCAGATGAGACACGCCGAAATCCGCCAACCGGTCAATGGCGGTAAGGGCCTTTTCTTTATCTACAAAGACTTTCGGATGCTGTTTCCATATTTCACAAAACGAACATTTGGCAATACAGGCATTGGTAATGGCAAATTCGGTGAACCGTAACGTACCCTTTAGATAATTTCTAAAAATATTCCTATTCTTCCCTCTCATTTTTTCCCTTTTTTCCTTACTTCTCATAGCGCCTTGTTTGTATAGGGCGCGTCCTTTTACCTATTCTGTAGCCGGTGTGGATAGGACTTGCTTTAGCTTGGTCACCGGCCGGATGCGGGCCGAGAAGCTCAGTTCAAAACCATGTTCCAGACGGTCTTCCTCATGGCCATAATTACTGACGATTTTGTACCCCGGCTGCAGGGCAAACTGAAGCCACTCAAGCGGCGACCAGGTCCCCAAAAGCGTGAGGGTATAGGTATAGGTCGGGATCCCCGTAGGGGGCCGTGTTACATCCATAACTGCATGGGTAGGCTGGTAAGCATCGGTATCAAAAATAGCCGTACTTGAGTTTTCCCCTTGCGCGGCAAACACCAGGGAAAACCCGCAAGACCAGACCGATCCCGGGTGAACTTGCGTCCTTTGGTACTTACCCCAAAGGGTTGCGGCGATTGAATCCGGCCCAAACGGGGTTCCCGTCCAATACCGGACATTGATCCGGTCCATTTCTACCATCTCTTTGTAATAAGACCAGCCTTTATCTTCCTTTAAGTACATATAGGGATAGGTGTACACTCCCTCAAGCCCGAAATTCCAGTATCCTCGGGAACTGGGAAGGGATACTTCTATACCTCCCTGAAAGGCTAAGGCGTCCGGGGTGAGGAGATCTTCCCAAAGCTCATGTTCAAGCGGTAACTGCAACTGGGTCATGGCAAAAAGGCCATAAAGGCGCAGGTATTTCCACGGATGATATTCGATTTTGGCCCCAAAAAAGGCCCCTACCCGGGAGCCTTCGTCATCCAAGGCAGGTACGCTTTCAGGATTCAGACCGGCATTGTAATCGTTATAGGTTTTCCAACCCTCATAACTGTGGAATATCATCAAAGGATTGAGATACCTCAGTTCCAAGGGGGCGTTGACCATGGCTCCTTCCGCAAAGGACAGGGAAATCCGGCGGTGGGGCCGGAATTGCAAATAATGCATATAGTGGTACTTATTGACCTCGTACTGCATGACTTCCGCGGCATACCGGATAATCGGGGAAAAGAAGGAGAGCTGCGCGTAATTGACCCGCTCCAGGTATTCAGAGAGGATGATACTGCCGGTCCTGGTTCTGCCGAAAAAATCATCCCCAATCCCCATGGATAGATGTACCCCTGAAGCCGTACCAAAAGGAACGCCGATGCTGAGGTAGGCCCGTTTTGGAATATGTAAATCCGCCTGAGAAGCCATATCCCAGGGAATATTGATATAATTTTCATGCAGGGATGCAGCATATTCATTTTGGCCAAAATAAGGATCCATTTCCGCGGTAATATACGAACCTAAGGAAATACTCACCGGAAGCATAAAAAAAGCACGCCGCTGGTGGTGATTGTAGATCCAGTCCAGCGCAGGATTAGTCTTAACATACAGTTCCGGCTGTACAACCCCGTCAATCTCCGCCTGGATCCCGTCCGCTTGCACGATATACCCTGAAGACCCTTGCACGTAATCGGTAATACGATCATAGAGGATCTGGCCGCTGGGAGAAAGGGCCTCCTCGTCGATGCCTTGGAGTAACAAGCGAATCTGCCCAACGGTCAGGGAAGAGTCCATAAAAAACACGATCCCCTGTTCTTGGGAAAGGATCCCCAGGGCTTCATAGACCCAGTCCCCAGGATACAGAATCTTCTGTTCCGGCAGAGCGCCAAGCCCGGCCATGCCCCATACCATCCAGGCTATCCCTAGGATGCGGGCTATGCTCCGGGTATTCATAGGATCCGCCGGATCGTACGGATTCTTGATCTTTTCTTTTTCGCCATATAGTATACCCTAATGAAGGGGGCGACGAGGGTCAATATCCGATACCCTCTATAGCTGTCTGGGAGGAATAAGGCATGAAAACATGGTATGGATTTTTGAGTATGGTTTTGGTTTTTGTAACAGGGGTGTCTGCTCAGACCCATGTATCGGTACCGCTGGATCATCCGGTATATTATCTCCTAGAACAAGCCTATCTACGGGGTTTATGCGATCCCCTCCCGGCAGTAAAACCCTATTCCCGAAAGCTTATCTTCGAGACGATTACGGCAATCCTCAGTACCGAAACCCTCAGCCGCACCGAACGGCTTACATTGGAAAGGGTAAAACAGGATTTTGACACAAAGCCCACAGGACTTGATTGGCAGCGGGGAGCCTTTTATTTCGATATCCCTACCAAAGGAGGTATTCGGTTTGCTGGGAACCTCGGGGTAGGTTTACGTTTAGGTTTTGCAGGAGCCTATACTTCTTCCGGGGATATGGTATGGGGTACTGATTCGTGGATTACCGGGTATACCAATGGCGATATAGGGAATCATTTTTCCTATAACTTTACCATTTCAGGAGGGCTCTTACGGAGTCCCCGTACTGAGCTGGGATCCTATTATCCTTATTATCCGACCTTTGAAGGAGACGAGGTTCATACTAATACTGAGATCCCTATCTATAGTCAACCTGAAGCATTCTTTCCCTATACGTATCGAAAAGGCTGGGACGGCTTTCTCTTTAGTCCGGGGAGTATTAGCGCAGGGGGTATGAAAAACTGGCCTCAGGATATTTCCATAGGCCCAAGCCTTCTATCCGAATTATCCGGGGAACTTTTTGGAGAAACCCTGCGCTACCGTTTTGGCCGGTTCCGGCGGGAATGGGCAGGTATGTCGGAGGGGAGCAGCTTAGTGTTTAATGGGTCGGCCCAGCCTTTTTTAGCCCTGGAAGGAACCTTCAACCCGGTTCCCTGGTTTGCCTTCTCTGCCTTAACCGGGGTGCTTGAATATTACAATGCCCAGGGCATAACCGAATCCGCACGGTCCAACCAAAACGCCTTTTCTATAGAACAGATTGAATTCAACTACAAGCAGTATTTGCATTTTGATGTGGGCAGTACGGCTATATGGCCAAAACGTTTTGAACTGGGATACCCCTTTCCGATCAATAACAACTTTATGTACCAAAATAACATCGGGGATTTTGACAACATGGGACTTTTTGTTAATGTGAAGGCTCAATATCCTGGCATTGCGGGGCTTTGGTTCTCGTTTTTTGCCGATGAAATAGAAGTTTCCAGCGTTTCAAGACTGTTTGAGCTTGACCGGCACATGTTCGCGCTGCAAGTAGGCGCTAAAGCAGCAATTCCCCTGCTCCCCTTTGGTTCAGTTACGGTCAGTTACACCAAAATCGAACCCTATTGCTATACCCACACCCGGGTCGTGGTTCCCTGGTACGGGGACACCCCTATGGAAACCGCCTACACCAACAATGGCGAGGGTCTAGGCTCTTATTTACCCCCCAATTCCGATGAACTGCGCTTACGCCTGGAAGCTATGCCGACGCTCCATACCCAGGCGCATTTTCAGTATCAGATGATACGCCACGGCGCGGATCATGGTTCCCATGCGGTAGACGGCAGTTCCTTGTTATCCGAACTTGATCCTGAAGGGCGCAGTGAAAAGGTTATACTCAGAAAATACTTCTTACACGATGGCGCATACCAATGGCAGCATATCCTGAAAATCGGCGCGGCCCATACCTTTGCAAATTTCACCGTACCCTTTCAACTGTTCGGTGAAACAGGGCTGGTGTTCTCTTACTTCACCGATATAGACGGCGAGCCTAACTCAGGCAGTTCCTTGTCCTATTCGGTGATTGATACGCCTGAATATCCCAAGTCAATCGGGATAATCCTTACGGTAGGCTTTAAGTTATTCTTCTAGCCGTTTTTGGGGCAGGATCACCAAAAAGCGTCCCTGTTCTGCAAACAGGGAAAAGTCAGCTTCCAGCAGCACATTACTCAGGCCGAAGTAACCCCGATCCCAGGCTAACCCCTCAAGCGGCCACTTGAGGCCCTGGCTCTGCAGTTCCCACGGCCCTTCACCCAGGGGAAAAATCGAAAGAAGCGCCCCTGGATAGAGGCGCTTGCTCAACTTCACCTGCTCATTGAGGCAATGTATAGCTTCCCCGGCAGTAAACCAATGGTGAGGATGCGGTTCCCGTTCAAAAAGGGAGCGAATAGCGAACAAGTGATCCATCCTCCCGCCGCCGCCGCCAATAAGCCAGGTCTCATCACAGCCTTTTTCCCAGAGGAGATGCAGGGCCAATTCCGTATCGGTAAAGTCCTTATCTGGGGGATAGCGCAGTATCCGGTCAGG
This sequence comes from Treponema sp., assembly GCA_031266255.1. Taxonomy (GTDB): domain Bacteria; phylum Spirochaetota; class Spirochaetia; order Treponematales; family Breznakiellaceae; genus JAIRLU01. The sequence continues at coordinate 4,693 of JAISBK010000022.1, read as the reverse complement.
AGGATACGCTTCAAGCCGCAGGAGTTCATCCAGGGAATCCATGTCTCCCACAATCCAATCCGGCCTGAGTCCTGCCTGCTCCGCCAAGATAAGCCCCGAATCCGCGGCCACTAGGAAATCCGCTCCACTCACCAGTGCCCTGCACTGCTCAGGTCCTGGACCTGCTCCCCCTATAAACGCGACACCCCGCATACCTGCCTCCCTTTGCCAGAATAGGCCCAGTATAGTATAGTGTCTTTTGATGGACAAGTTCGTTATTCACCCGATATTACAAGAAATCGCTGCTATATTTATCCGTCATGGGAAACAGGTGTTTCTGGTGGGAGGTGCGGTCCGGGATCTCCTCAGGGGTGAGAAAGCCCAAGACTGGGATCTGGCCACCGATGCCCTACCCCAGGAAGTGATCTCCCTCTTTGCTAGGGTCATCCCCACCGGTATCAAACATGGAACCGTGACGGTGCATTTTAAGGGCCGTTCCTTGGAGGTAACCACCTATCGTACCGAATCAGGCTACCATGACGGTCGCCGGCCCGATCAGGTTATGTATACGTCCCGTATTGAGGAAGATTTATCCCGCCGGGATTTCACCATGAACGCCATTGCCCTCCCCCTGCCCCAGGGGCCTCTGGTGGATCCCTTTAATGGCATCGCTGATATACGGAGCAAGCGTATCCGTTGCGTGGGGAATCCCCAAGCGCGGTTTGCCGAGGATGGGCTTAGGCCGGTACGGGCAGTCCGGTTTGCATCCCAGATGGGATTTGAGGTGGAGGATGCAACCCTTGCCGCGATTCCGCACGCCCTGAGTACCACGGCAAAGGTGTCTCCGGAACGGATTCGGGATGAACTGGATAAGATCCTTGCCGCTCCCCAGCCCTCCCGGGCGTTTTTACTCATGGAAAAGACCGGACTTCTGGAACTCCTCCTTCCCGAATTAGCCTTGTGCCGGAACATTGAGCAAAAGGGCTTTCACCGGTTTGATGTGCTGGATCATTCCCTTTTGGCTTGTGATGCCGCAGCCCAAGAACAGGCCCCTAAGCTAGTACGGGTTGCAGCGCTTCTCCATGATATTGGAAAACCGGCAACCCGCGCCTGGGATCCCGGCGGCGTATGGACTTTTTACCAGCACGAGCAGGTCTCTGCCGCACTGAGTCGGGATCTGCTGACCCGGCTTCGCTATCCCAATGGGGTAATTGACGGGACGGTTCATTTGGTTAGAGAACACATGTTCCATTATGAAGCAAACTGGACTGATGGGGCGGTACGGCGGTTCATCATCCGGGTAGGGGAAGAAAACCTCAGCAATCTGTACCAACTAAGAAGAGCCGATGCCTATGCAACTGCCGGTAAAGCGCTTCCCTGGGATTTCCTTGTTCCGTTGATCACCCGGGTTGATGCAGTATTAGCCGAAAGCCGAGCTTTGTCCCTCAAGGATTTACCGGTTTCAGGAAAAGATCTGAAAGTCATCGGGATTCAACCAGGGCCTATTATGGGAATAATCCTTTCCCAACTTCTTGAAGCGGTAGTGGAAGACCCGGCACTTAATACCAAGGAAAAATTATTGGAAATAGCAGGGAACCTTAAACAACGCTACCCTTAAATTGTCAATTTTTACACTTCTATGATTTACGGAGAGAGAGGGATTTGAACCCTCGGTACCCTTCCGAGTACACACGACTTCCAATCGTGCACCTTCGACCGCTCGGTCATCTCTCCAATAGGTGGCCGGAGAGAGAGGGATTCGAACCCTCGGAACCCTAGAGGGTTCAACGGTTTTCGAGACCGTCCGATTCAACCGCTCTCGCATCTCTCCATTGTTATCACGTGAGGCTCAACGCCCCGATATTTAAATTGGCAACCTGATTAAATAACTTTTATTAGTATACTGAGTATTACATAAGGAAGTCAAGTCTTCAAAATACCTCAAATTATAAATGCATAGCGCTGACCCTGCGGCTTTACAGGGCTTTATCGGTACACTATACTTATTCTTATGATATTCCCTATAGAAGAACTCATAGAATATGATAATAACATGTATGAAATCACCGCTGCCGCTTCCCGCCGTTCTTATCAGCTCTCGATGTTGAAGGATCCGGACATTGAAAGCCATGATGGTAAAGTGGTTTCCCTGGCTGCCCAGCAGTTATTTACCAACCAAATCGAATTTCGTATCGAAGAATAGATGCAGGAACCCCAGGGGTTTCAAACCATACCGGTGTGTATCTTCTTTGGCCCCACTGCTTCAGGGAAAACCGCCATCCTGGAAGAATTGTTTGCTCAAAACCATCGTAGAAACGCGGTTTCTTGGGACGCGGAGATTGTGTCTGCGGATTCCATGCAAGTATACCGGGGTATGAATATTGGAACTGCCAAACCATCTCCGGCATTACAGGCAGCCCTTCCTCATCACCTCATTGATATCCGTAATCCCGATGAACAGTTTACCCTAGGGGCTTTCGTGCATCTGGCGGATGCATGTTGCGCGGACATTGCCGCCCGGGGAAAGTTACCGGTAGTTTCAGGGGGAACTGGGTTTTACCTAAAGCATTTTGTCCAAGGGCTTCCTGAAGCGCCCCCCTCAGATTCCAAGATTCGGAGCGAACTTAGGGAAGAACTGCAGGTCCGGGGTAAAGCGGTACTCATGGAAGCCTTAGCGAGCGGGGATCCTGATAGCGCCAGCCGGATCCACCCCAACGATGAGTATCGGCTCCTGCGGGCATTAGAGGTGCTCCGGGTTTCAGGCCGTCCCTTGAGTGCCTTTGCTGCAGCGAGCAGGGCGCCTTCCCGGTACCGTTTTCTTATGCTTGGCCTTGCCAGGGACCGGGAAGACTTGTACCGTCGTATTGATGCCCGGTGTGCTCAGATGTTCTGTGAGGGCCTTTCTGAGGAGGTACGGCGGCTTTTTGAGGCAGGATATGGTCCTGAGGATCCGGGGCTGCGGGCCATTGGATACAAGGAATTTTTCGTGGAACCCGAACCAGGGATATTTAGGCTCTCAACAGACCTTGCCGGGGTGGAAACCCTCGTGGCCCGGAACAGCCGCCGCTATGCCAAGCGGCAGCTCACCTACTGTACTTCGATTCCCGGGCTTACCTGGATCCTGGCTTCTGATGTACACCGGATCCGAGAAGAACTGGAGCGTTTTTTACGGGTAGGTTAGGGAGCAAGATGCAGCCTCTTCGTTTCGTCGTACTTATACCCCACCGGGATAGTGGACGCCTGCTGTGGGCATACCGGCGAACACTTTTTGCTGCAGGTCTCCCAGGGGCATATTCGTTCCCAGGAGTGGCTCCTTTGGCGGTGGTTTCTCAACCTTTCACCACAGAGGAACTCAAAACCCTAGCCCATACCCTGCGGGAAATAAGCGTCCAGAATGAACGGGGGGGGAAGATTTCCACCCAGGACTGGGGATCCCTGGCCTATTTCCCTTCTACTGGTGAAGCCAAAAGTGTACCGTACATCTTTGGTCCTTTCCTGGATCTGCCGAACCCTGACCTGTCTAGGGTATTATACCGGTTTCCTAGGTTGGTCCTTGCCGCGGGCTTTATCACCACTGAAGACAAGGAACGACTCCCCAGCCTGAATCTCCCCAAGGCTCCCGGTTTTTTTTTCAGGGCCGGGATGGTAGCCAACATGGTATTTAGTCCCCTCTCCTCAGGAGCCCCGGGGTACTCCTTTGCATGGCAGATCGGTACCCCCGTATGGATGCCTGCATATAAAGTTCACCACTCCTTGGGTATATAACGTCAGTTTGATGCAATAAAGGAATCCCTATTTTCTTGACAAGGCAGGGGGAGCGTATTAGATTTTAAGAAGTTTGTATGAAGAATGCGGGAGAGACCCTGGTTTCCAGGGAGCCGAAGGGGAAATAGTGATAAACTCTCAGGCAAAAGAACTGTATTCGGACAAACCTCCGAAAAATCTGTAATCCGGTTTTGCCGGATTGTAGTACCAACGAGGCAATCGAAACAGGGTAACCGGACGGTTACTGTTCGAGAATCTTTCAGGTGAAAAGACGGAGCACTGACCCTGTAAAGTTTTTACAGGGAGGCTCAAATTTTTATCTGATGGAGGATCGTAGTGGATAAAAAAACCCCCCTTTACAATTGGCACGAAACTCACGGCGGAAAGATAGTTCCTTTCGGCGGATTTTTGCTGCCCGTTCAGTACGCTGCGGGTGTCATTACGGAACACAAAACCGTCCGCACTAAAGCAGGGCTGTTTGATGTTTCCCACATGGCGGAATTTGTCATCAAAGGCTCAGAGGAAGCGGCCCTTGAAAATCTGCACCGTATTTTTTCGGGCAGTTTCGCCGATATGCCCATAGGGCGTGTCCGTTACACGCTTATGTGCAACGAGTCGGGCGGCATTATTGACGATCTTGTGGTCTGCAAGATGGAACCGGGCAGGTACTATCTTGTTGTGAACGCCGCGAATCACGAGAAGGACTTTGCGTGGATACAATCCCACATCGGCAAAAACGTAACCCTGCAAGATGTGTCGGACGAAACGGCGCAAATTGCGATACAGGGCCCCGCCGCGCCAGGAATTCTGGAAAAACTCGGCGCCGTTGTTCCGCAAAAATATTACACGCTGATAGAAAACGGCGACATCGGCGGAATCAAATGCATCATCTCCCGCACCGGCTATACGGGAGAGACGGGCTTTGAAATATTCCTGAAACCCGCCGACG
>JAISBK010000125.1 GCA_031266255.1 Treponema sp. | reverse complement strand
AGCCAGTACGAGCGCGGGGTTGATAAAGGTCGCCAGGGCAATTAAAACCCGCTGGCGCATACCGCCCGAAAGCTGGTGAGGATAAGCATCCAATACTTCAGCCGGGAGTTCCAATTCCCGCAGGTAGGATACAACCTCCTCCCTTATCTGTTTCTTATTTTTCCTGGCATTAGATCGGCTGACCCCGTCGAAAAACTGATCCCTTACCCTTTTTACCGGATTCATCACATGCATGGCTCCCTGGGGAACATAAGAGATCAACTTCCACCAGCTTTTGTGAATCTCTCCCGAACGCAGAATTACATCAGGGCCATCGTTGTTTTTATGACTCAATACTGCTTCGCCTTGGGATATTTCCAGAGGAAAATTAATTAAATCATACATAACTTTAAGCAGCGTGGATTTACCACAACCGGATTCGCCGGCTATACCGAATATTTCATTCTCCTTGATTATAAGATTGACATTATCGACCGCATTTACATATCCATCCACTGTATCATACCGGGCGGATAGATGTTTTAATTCAAGCATCCTTCCCTCTCCTTTTAGCTGAATAAATCTGGTATCCTGTCATAACCAGAAAAAGAGAGATAAAGATAAGAGAAGTGGTTACCACGGGTGAACCTATCCACCACCAGCGCCCCGCCAGCATGGACTGGTGCTGATTGGCCCAGTAGATCATGGTGCCCAGGGTTGCCTTCTCGTTGCTTGAGAGGCCGATTACCGCAAGTCCGGATTCCGTCGCTATAGCCACAAGGATAGTATTGATAAAGTTCGCAATAGCCCAATTTGAAACGAAAGGAAATACTTCCTTTACAACGGTTTCCATTAAGTTTTGCCCGGAAAATATCGCAGTACTGATAAAATCCCGTTCCCTGAGCGACAGAGTCATAGATCGAACCTGCCGCGCAGGCCAAGGCCAGTTGAAAATAACCAATACTATTGAAATATATGCTACCGATGCATTGCCTTTTAATAATGTTGATAGTAAGATCAATATTGGCAGCGATGGTATTACAATAAAAGAATCGGTCAGTAATGTAATGAGGCGATCGGGAAAACCGCCAATAAAACCCGCCAAAAGACCTACCAGGACACCGGCAGCGGTTGCAAAAAACGCCACCGTAAGACCAATTGTAAATGAATTCTTTATCGACTCTGAAAGAAGAAGAAATGTGTCTTGTCCCAAATTTGTCGTACCCAGAAAATGCTCCGCAGAGGGCGGTAAATTTCTTGGGTATGCGGCCCAGGTTATCGATGAATCCTTGTTAAACAACGGCAAAACAAAACCAATTATCAGAAATATAGAAAGAATAATTGAACCGCACCATAAACGGAAGTTCCAGTATTTTAAGGATTTAAACATAGTCTCTGGCCTCCATTTATTTATATCGAATCCGCGGATCAAAAAACGGGTAGAGTATATCAACTACAAGCGTTGCCAAAGCTACAGCGATAATTGAAATAGTAACTGTTCCCATGATCAAATTATAATCTGCCTGGAGAATTCCATTGTAAATCAGGCCTCCGACACCGGGATATCCAAAGAGCATTTCTGTTACCATAGCTCCATTGAAGATACCCCCCATTTGCAAAGCAAGAAATGTTATCTGGGGCAATGTTGCATTAGGAAGCACGTAGTTGATCATGATTTTCTTTTCGCCCAGGCCCTTGAGCCGGGCAAAATATACATAATCTTCTTCCGAAATACCGGTGGCTATGGTTTTCATGCTGATTACCCACCAGCCCAATCCGGTCAAAATCATCGAAAGGGCGGGTAAAAACGAGTTTTTAATTACATTCTGCCAAAATACCCAGGTTGCAGGAGATCCGATAATGGTAAAAGAAAGGGGGAAAACCGGTATTATAAAACAGAAAATCATTATCAGGGCAAGGGCAAACATATAATACGGAATGGGATAAAATATTATAGCTATAGATTCAAGAATTGCGGAATATGCTTTTTTTCTCTGAAATCCGGCAAGCAGACCAATTGTTGTACCAAATATCCATGAGATAAGCGTTGAGGTAAGAAGAAGCCCAAAGGTCCACGGCAGAGCCCGGCCTATCATGTCCATAACCGGCACAGGATATGCCGTAAGAGAAGGGCCAAAATCTTGAGTTAATAATACACGTTTCAGAAAACCGAAATATTGGCTTGCAAGGGATCCGTTTAACCCGAAAGCCTCATTAAGAGATTCTCTGAGGGTTATCACCGCGACAGGGTCCATTGTTGATGATTGAGCCTGAATCTTTCCAATCATGGCCTCTACCGGATCCGATGGTAAAAAACGCGGTACAAAAAATACCGTTGTTATTCCGATAAAAACTACAAGAAAGAAAGTTAACAGCCTGGACAGCAAGAATTTAAAAAAAATCACATCCGGTTCCTCTTCCCAGCATAGGGATAACAGACCAACTGGTCTATTACCCCTATTGTCATGTATGCAAATTACCCGTAAAGAGTATTATTTGTTACCGGTAGGCTGATAGTGAGGAAGATAGTATTTAAACTGGGACCACCACCACCAGGGACCTTCAAAGGCATTTTCCGCAGTCTGAAATCCATTCCAGTAATAAGTATTCACTGGTACAAATTTCGATGTGCCATACATGGCCACATTGGGAATTTCCCTTACATATTCCTGCAGGAATTGGGTAACTTTTTGCACGACTTCAGGATCGTCCGATGGTAGCGGAGCAAGCTCATCAAGCAACCGGCTAGCGGTATCATTCCGCCACCGTGACGTATTTCCTGGCGCGAGCTGGCCGTTGGGAACAATGTATTGGCTGTGCCACTGAACAATGTTGGTTGTAATATCCGGCAGAAGTCCGCAGGTAGGCCAATAGGCTCCTACTTCAAAAGAACCGTTACTCGCAGCCTGGTCAAAGTTAGCCGTATCAAGCTGCCTTACCTCTGCTTCAATTCCAAACTTCCGCCAGGAATCGGCTACCGCGAAGGCAAGCCGCATTGATTGGACTTCAAAATTAGCGGGGGCATTGATGCTGATCTGCCAGGGTTGGCCGTTGGGAAGCATCCATCTCCCATTAACCTGCCTGAAACCATTCTTTTCAAGGAGTCTTGCCGCTTCATTTACATCATATTTCCACCATCCGATGCCAAATACGTTGATCTCCTCCTGCGGGGTCGCAGGAAGCCCTTGTTTACCTTCGGCTCTTAACATAGCAACGATGTCATGAGCGTAGTTTTCATCAAAAGGCTTATATCCATCGGAGAGAGCAAAATTTTTAAGCCAACTTACCATAGGCTTATGATAGGTTTCCTGCAGAACATCAATGGGCGGAAGCTGGAGAGGGGTAGACCGGAGCATACCGCCGAACGAAGACATCGCAACTGCCTTGGCATCGGTAGCAAGAGTCAAAGCCCACCGCACATCCACATTATCATACGGAGCTTTACTCACATTATACTGAATACCCCGGGCACAGGGATCGTTCATATCGGCATAAGGAAAACCGGCATACCAAGCCTGGATTGTATTACTCCGTTGAAGCAATATATCCATACTTTCAGGGGTAATATCTTGGAGTATATCCAACTCGTTATTAATAGCCGCCATGACCCGCCTTTCTTCAGTACCAAAATACTTGAAAAGAATATATTTTGGTTTTGGCTCACCAGCAATTTGGGCGGTCAGGCTATTTTGCCAATCGGGACGCTTTTCGTAAAGGAACCAGTTTCCCGAGGTAGTATCCCGGGCTTTGAGAATGTAGGCATGGGCGCCAATAGGATTCGAATTTTTGAATGTACGGGGATTTTCTTTTTCCCAGATGTGTTTGGGCATTACCTTAAAGGTTTGACCCCAAATAACGACCCCTAGTTTCTGGGCGATTTTTGCCTCTGGTTGCATGGTTTCCATTTCGATGGTGTATCTATCAATAGCCTTCATGCTTTTTACCAGGGTTCTATAGTATCCATTATAGGCAAGTTCCGGGGTATTAAGAATCATATCAGAAGTATACTGAACATCATCGGCGGTAAGATCTACTCCATCGGTCCATTTAACCCCTTGACGTATTCGAAATCTAAATTTTGTATTGGTATTATCCATCGGCTGGGGCATCTCAGATGCTACTTCAGGAAACTGTTCTCCCTTTACAGTATCAATTTCCCAAAGATAAGCAAAAATAAGCTGATGAAGACCGGAATCCATTGAAACCGAACCGGGAAGGTAAGGATTCATCTGCATAGGGTCTGCGGCGTAACCATTGAGGATATCTACTATGAGAGTTTCATCCCTGGGTGTCCCCACATCGGTCATTTTTACGTTGGCTGAAGGGGAACTAGGGGGGGGGGGCCCCGGCCGCCCCCCCGGCGCCCGCCCGCCGCGCCGCCGCGCCCCGCCCGCGCCGCCACACCACCCGACAGAATGAG
>JAISBK010000211.1 GCA_031266255.1 Treponema sp. | reverse complement strand
GCGCGGTTTTTAGCCTTGATCTGCTTGACCAGTGTTTTAGTTTCCAAAGTTACTATCCTCTAATGATTATCCCTTCTTTCTGTAATATGATATTACTGTTAGAATCCGATAACTATATAATCACTATTCCTCCAAATTAAATCTACTCCAATTACCTAAAAACACTCCGCCTTAACTCCAATACTCCCTGGGTGGTCTGTATCTGTCGTTCCTGTTTCCCCTTGTTCCGAACGGTTATTCCCGCTTCGCCGAAGGCTGTTTTTTTCCTGTACCAGCGTTTCCTCACTGCCGTTGGTCAATTCGGTATAGACCCGCTTGAGAATCTCATCCGATAGTTTTCGGGATGCTCCCCAGAGCGTTTCTATGACGCTGATAGTCAATTTTCGTTCGGCGTGGGTTGCCTCGAATTGCGCTGCTTTTGACCGCAGGCCCGCCTCAAATTCCGCTACGGCGTCCGTTATGAGTTTTTCCCGTTCTTTTGTGTCTATAGGTATCCCCTCCTCTGGGATACCGCAAGTATATCATACTTTCCCGTTTTGCCCCGAAAAAAAAATGATACTGCGTTTATAATTCATAAAAGGAGAAATAATCGTGCTATTCCCAACAAACAGGCGATATGAAAAACACTATCCGCAGGATAGTATCAATCACAAAAATTAATTACAAAATGAAATAACCGGTTGATTTTATTTTGACACGAGTATATTACCGCCTGTTTGTCCGCCCCCGTTCAGTGGCAAAAGCTACGCCTGAATGGAACATCGACCTCCCCGGCATGAAAGCCGCCTACCGGGGACCGCCGCAAGCACAGGGGCATAACCCGTTTGCGGGTATGACAATGACATTTTACATAGCAGGGGACGGCGAAGGCGGTAAAACACTTTGTGGCGGCCTCGGCACAATCCCCGCCGAAGCCCAAACCGCTCTCGATAATATGACTACACGCCGCCACAAACAATTCCTGCGCCGCCTCATAGAAGAAGGTGACCGTGTTTTCAGAACAGCCTGGGAACAGTCAGTAATCACTGCTTCAAAATAAGTATTCGCGCATTAATAAAAAATAAAATGTAACTATTCAGTCGGAAAGATAGAAAAACCGCTTGTATTTCACCAGAATTAGTAAAAAAGGCTGAATTTGGGTAAGTATTCGATCACTTTTCCCTCCTGGAATAAACTAACCCTCTGTGCTATACCAAATACAGGATGGAAAACCGCATAAATATACAGGAAACCATAGAAAAGGCCCGGAAACAACTGGCGGATGAGCCGAACCTCTCGCCAGCCCTGAAAGCAACCGTTGACCTGCTCTTCGACCTCTGCCTGCTCCTTGCCGAAAAACGGCTGGTGAAAAACTCGTCAAACAGCAGCATTCCGCCGTCGGCAGACCCGAACCGGGAAAAAACATCCCAGGCCGAAGGAAAAAGAAAACCCGGCGGACAGGCCGGGCATCTGGGGACAACCCTGAAGCCGGTGGATACCCCTGATAAGATAGTTCCGCTTAGGATAGACCGCCGTACCCTGCCTGAGGGGGGAATGGAAAGCGGCAGGTCATAGAGATGGAAGTACGGCGGGTAGTAACCGAATACCAAGGGGAGATAGTGGAGAACGAACGGGGGGAACGGGTACGTGCGGAGTTTCCCGAAGGAGTAGTACAAAGCGTCCAGTATGGAGGGAGCGTAAAAAGCCATGCGGTATATATGTCGGTACACCAGATGGTACCCTGTGAACGGGTAAGGGAACATTTCGCCAACCAGATCACTATACCGTTGAGCGCCGGGAGCGTGTGTAACTTCAAAAAGGAAGCGTATACCAAACTGGGATGGTTTGAAGGCTGTATTACAGGGGGAGGCGGTACTAAACGGTGATGAGACGGGGATAAACATAGGGGGGAAACGGGTATGGCTGCACAATGTGTCAAACGAAGGGGATATTGGTGCATGACTACTGGAAAGCGTATTACGGGTTTGGAGGGAACGAACATGCGTTATGCAACGCGCATCTGATACGGGAACTGAGGCTGGCGGTTGAAGAAGGGCAGAAATGGGCACAGGCTATGATAGATTATATGCTGGAATTGGATCAGGAAGTAGAGAGAGCCGGAGGGAAGTTGGGGAAGAGGAGGCAGGAGGAGGTCCGGGAAGCATACCGGAAACTGCTGAGGGAGGGAGATAAAGAATGCCCCCAGGGGGAGGCGAAACCGCCTTGAAAGAGGGGGCGGGAAGCGAAGCCGAAGAGCCGGAATCTGCTTGAACGGCTGATAGGACGGGAGGATGAGGTATTACGGTTTATGACGATGAAGGAAGTACCGTTTACGAACAACCAGGCAGAGCGGGATGTGCGGATGATGAAAGTACAGCAGAAGATATCCGGATGTTTCAGGAGCTGGGAAGGAGCGAAGATATACTGTCGCATACGCAGTTATATATCCACCTGTCTTAAACAAGGGATGACGGACAGTGAAGCCGTGGACCTTATATTTCAAGATACATTACCGGATTTTGTTACTTGTTCAAGTATTCCGGCTGAATAATTACAATTATTTTATGCAATAGATTTTACAGATTTTTTTGTAAAATATCTCTTCGCCGCCTTACGGCGGATCGGGCTCCGGTTTGCCTCTGGTCTCCGCTACACTCCATTCCCACGGCAAACACATTCTGGCGGTCCTGGTCTGGGTCGCCAAAACGTCGTAAACAGGGGGGCCTCCATGATGAGAAAAAGGTCATAATTTGTCCGAATTCCCGCTTTATTGCTATTTACCCAAGTAAAGGGTATCATAACAACATAAGGTACGTTAGATTTTTAATGAGTGCGTACTGGTGAGGTAATCATGCATGCGATTCTTGAAGAATTAGGAAACATTGGGATCGTTCCGGTAATTAAAATCGATGACGATGCACAAGCAGTACCCTTGGCGCAGGCGCTTATGTCGGGAGGTATCCCCTGCGCAGAGGTAACTTTCAGAACCACCCAGGCTGAAGCGGCCATACGCCGCATAAGGGCAGAAGTGCCCGGTGTCTTAGTCGGGGCAGGTACGGTTTTAAGTATTGCCCAGGTTGATCAAGCTATAAACGGGGGAGCACAATTCATCGTTAGTCCTGGGTTTAATCCCAAAGTGGTTTCCCATTGTATTGAACGGGGAATTCCCCTTATCCCAGGTTGCACCACCCCTTCAGATATTGAGCGGGCTTTGGAGTGGGGGTTTGAGGTGGTCAAATTTTTTCCTGCAGAGCAATCGGGGGGACTTGACTATATCAAGGCCATTGCCGCTCCTTTTCCTACCCTTAAGTTCATGCCCACCGGTGGGATCCATGGGGGAAACATCGCCCGATATTTAGCATACGAGAAAATACTGGCTTGCGGCGGTTCCTGGATGGCTAGTGCGGATAGTATTAAGCGGGGAGATTTCCTTGCTATTATGACCCTCTGTAAAGAGGCAGTCCAAAACGCCTTGGGTTTCTCGGTGGTCCACTGGGGTATCAATACAGAGAACGCCGAAGAAGCTGCTCAAGCAGCCCAGCGTTTCTGTACTCTGTTTGGTTTTTCTTATAAAGAAGGGACCGGCTCAATCTTTGCCGGAGAAGCCCTTGAACTTATGAAATTTCTGGGTCTGGGTAAGCATGGTCATATCGCCATCGGAACCTACAGCCTGCCCAGGGCTATACACTATCTGGAGCGACAGGGAATCCGGTTTAATCAGGACAGTATCAAGCGGGATCCCCAAGGAACCATGACGCTTATCTATCTTAAAGAAGAGATTGCCGGATTTGCCGTACATTTGGTTCAGAAACAATAGAGACCTACCGGGAAGGAAATAGGGAAAAGAGGAAAAATGGAAAAACCAGGAAAAATCATCAGTTTTGGGGAAATCATGCTGCGCCTTGCGCCGGAAGGGTATTACCGTTTTGTCCAGGCAAGCCATTTCGGTGCTACCTATGGAGGTGGGGAGGCCAATGTAGCCATTTCCTTGGCTCAGTTCGGCCTGGAAGTGGCTTTGGTTACCAAGCTGCCCTGCCATGAGATTGGCCAGGCAGCGGTGAATAAACTCAGGGAATTTGGGGTAGATACGTCATTGATTGCCCGAGGGGGTAAGCGGATAGGTATTTACTTCCTGGAAAAAGGTGCTTCCCAGCGGCCTTCCAAAGTGATCTATGACCGTGCCGGATCCGCTATTGCAGAAGCTCAAAGCTCTGATTTTGATTGGGACACGCTATTCCAAGGGGCTTCGTGGTTTCATTTCACCGGCATTACCCCTGCATTAGGGGCGACCATGGCAGGTATTTGTCTTGAAGCCCTTAAAGCAGCTCAGGCAAAGAAACTTACGGTCTCCTGCGATCTCAACTACCGCAAGAACCTATGGACCCAAGAAAAGGCCGGGGAAGTGATGGGTAAGCTCATGCCCTATGTAGATATTTGTATTGCCAATGAAGAAGATGCAGCGGATGTATTCGGAATCCATGCCAAAAATACCCACGTCAGTTCCGGCAAGATAAGCAGTGAAGGGTACCAGGAAGTGGCAAAAACCTTAATGGATCGGTTTAGTTTCAAGCAGGTAGCCATTACCCTCCGGGAATCCATTTCCGCGAATGACAATCAGTGGGCGGCCATGCTCTACAACGGTAAGGAGTATTTTTTCTCCAAAAAGTATGCGGTTCATATCGTGGATAGAGTCGGCGGCGGGGATAGTTTTGGGGCTGGTCTCATCTATGGCTGCATCAAGGGGCTTTCCCCCCAGGAAACCCTTGACTTTGCCGTTGCTGCAAGCTGTCTCAAACATTCTATCGAAGGGGACTTTAACCATGTTTCGGTGGAAGAAGTGCTGAAACTTACCGCGGGCGATGGATCAGGCAGGGTACAACGCTAGGAGCGTTTACCATTAGGTTACAAGCAAATACGGACATGTTCCGGTTTTAAGAACCTCAAGCAAATTCTCCACCGCCATCATCCCCATGGTATGGGTCGCCTCAATGGTTGTAGATCCTATATGAGGGGTGAGAATACAATTGGATAAGGTACAGAGGGGGCTCCGGTAGGGTGGTTCCTCAACGGTAGTGTCAAGACCGGCAGCAAAGATCATACCGGTTTTCAAGGCAGTATACAGGGCGGATTCATCAATGATGCCTCCTCGTGCAGTATTCACGATTACCGTAGACGGTTTCATTTTTTTGAATTCAGGCTCCGCAATCATCCCCCGGGTTTCGTTGGTTAAGGGTACGTGGACCGTGATAAAATCCGATTGGGCATACAGGGTCTCTAAATCCGTAAACGTACCGCCCAAACTTGCAACATATTTTTCTAAAGATTCATCATGATAGGTATCGTAGCAAAGGATCCTCATTTCAAAGCCCCAAGCTCGCTTCATAACCCTTTTGCCAACCCGACCGGTACCAATCACCCCCAGCGTTTTCCGGCACATTTCAATGCCTACAGGCCGTTCCTGGGCTCCTTTCTTTATCATGGTATCCAGGTAAGGGACCTGGCGTGCGGCGGCAAGCATGAGGCTCACGGTCAAATCAGCCACCGAATCACTGTTTGCCCCCGGCGTATAGGCCACTTGTATGCCTTTTTCCCGGGCTGCATCAAGGGCAATAGCGTCACAGCCTACTCCATAACGGGAAATTACTTTAAGTTTTCTACAGATACCCAGGGTCTCTGGGCTGTATGGTTCCAAACCGGCAATGATGCCATCCGCTTCAGGGAGCAATGTCCGCCATTCTTCTTCATCCTTGGGACGGATTACCCTACAATCCGATGCTTCAAGCAGAGAAAGGGGGAGCGGGTTTGTTCTTGCAAAAGAACGGGCAGTTACTAAAATGGTATAAGTACTCATGAGACCCTTAAAAACAAATGCCTCTAAAACGTGTTTAGAGGCAATCAAAAAAGATTGGTGGTTTCTACTTATTGCTCAAGAGCAAAAGACAACTTGATACCATTGGTCCGTAAGGCTACCCAATCTCCCTTCAAAGGAACATCTTTCTTATCTATGGTGAAATAATAATAGGTAGCAAGATAGGGATCGGTAGGATCATACACCCGTACATCTCCGGTATCACCATTTACCCAAATTTTAAAAAGTACGGGCTCTGCCAAATTCTCTGCGGTTAAGAGATCGGCAAACTGGTTGAGATCAATACTTTCTACCAGCTCCATCCGGGAATTGGTATAACTACGATAAATCTGACCGCTCAACCCCTTAGGAATAGCGCTGCTTACTGGGTTTTCGTCATAATTAAGCCATAACAGATATGAATTACCGCTGCCCCAGGAAGGGCCGTTGTATACTGCATCGACGAAGATGTGCAAACCAAATCCTCCATGCCCATCTTCGGCACCTGATTCATACCGGACATTGAAATCATACAGCATGGGTCCGTTTTGGGGGGCCTTAATGTTGACTTTAGCAAGCCGAGCATTTGCATCATTCTGGTAGATCCGGCCATCATTCATACTCCAGTCCCCTGACACAAAACGATGTTCCGGTAATTGGACTTGAGCGAACAATGATACCCCTATCCCCATTACCAGTAAAAGAAAAACAAGTCGTTTCATAAAGTTACTCCTTCAAAATGTATTCCTTTCATCTAAATTCCGGATAGAAATTCAAATGGGAATATCATAAATCTATCCATTATTTTAACATACTTTTTAAATAAGTGTTACATATTTTTAAGTTTTTTGATATTTTTTTTATTGTTTTGCCTTTATGCTTCTATGATAACTCTTAAAATTTTACTGAGGCATAGACCCGACCCGGTTACTGGTATTTTATTAATGGGACATTCCAGACCTTGACAATCTTAGAAGAAACCATACATACTGAGGGTACCAAAGGGGGTAAGAAACCCTCGTTTATGCTGTTGAATGGCATTCCCCTTTACCTTTACATGCTTAGAGCAATTAAGGAAAAGCGGTCTGAAGATGAGCTTTTCCACCTAAATCTAAGGTTGTCTTCTCAAAACTGAAGTTTTGAAACAGCCTGAGGAAGGAACTATGAACAAACAAAAAAAACTGTTTTTCTTACTCTGCCTTGCAGTGCTTGCGGTGCCCCGCGGGGAATGTCGGGCTGCTAAGGAACAAAAAGCAGTTCCCCAGGAATTGGTCATCGGGGAGCAGTTTGACTTGGGGAGCTTCGATCCCCTCAAGGGAATGTTGGATGATACCCAAATCTTGGTTTACAACGGCCTGGTTGAGATTGACGCTGACTTTCAAGTAAGCCCCGGACTTGCGGAGCACTGGGAGATGAGTCCGGACGGCCGGGTTTGGACCTTCACGCTTCGTCAAGGGGTCCGTTTCCATGACGGTTCTCCCTGGAACGCCCAGACCGCCTTGGTCAACTTGGAAGGCCGTCTGAAAGGATACCCTGGAACTGGGAATGTGGAGCGGTACGAAACCCCTGATGACTATACCCTGATTTTTCACCTCTCAACCCCAAACCCCACCTTAACGAGCGATCTTTCTCGGACCTCCATGAGTATGGTAAGTCCCCTTGCTATCAACAGCGACGGTTCCCTCAAGGCTGGGGTAGGTACCGGTCCTTACCAATTGGCAAGCTGGAAACCTGATGTAGAATATCGGTTTGAGGCCAATAATGATTTTTGGGGAGGAGCGCCGAATCTGCAAAAAATCACCTTTAAGGTTATCACCGATCCTCAGGCCCGGGCCCTCGCCCTAGAAACCGGGGAGATAGACATGATGAGCGGCTACCAATCCCTGGGGGCGATAAAACGGTTCCAAAACGACCGCCGGTTCCAACTGATACTGAAAACCCAGAATACCTCGGGGGCGTTCTTTTACAATATACAGCGTCCTCCCCTGGGCAGCCTGGCGGTGCGTAAAGCCATTGGTATGGCCATTGATTTTAATACCCTGATAGGAAGCCTGCTGCCGGGCCTCGCGTCTCCTCCCCAAGGATTTTTCTCCCCTGCCTATGGGGAACTCAACAATCCTGCCATAACCATGAATACCTTCAACCTTGAAGAGGCCAAGGCGCTTTTGGAAACAGAAGGCTGGCTTCCCGGACCCGATGGAATCCGACGTAAAGAGGGGAGGACTTTGGGTTTCTCCCTAACCTATCGGGCGAATAACAGCGAAGACGCCCTGCTTGCCCCGGCCATCCGGGACTATCTCAAGGCGGCAGGGATTGACCTGCGTCTTAACGCGGTGGAGGAGGGGGCCTTCGGTGATATTGAGGATACTAAGGACTACGATGTCATCCTGTCGGGCCAATCCTTTATCCCCACCAACGACACTACCTTCAACTACGCCAGTGGTTACTGGCATTCGAAGAGCTATTACCGGATCTACGTTTCTCCAGAGTTGGATGCCCTGATCGATGCATTATCCCTTACCCTGGACCGGGCCAAACGGGTTGAACTAAACTGGAGCATCCAAGGCCTTATCATGGATAATTGTCCCACCCAAATCGTGTACCACCGCAATAGTATACGTCTAGCCAAGGCGAATATTGCTCATTTCACGATTTCTTCCGGGTGTTGGCATATCAACCGACTGTTGAAAGATACCATTATCGGGCCGGTACAATAGAGCGGATTCATGCTGCGGTATGCCCTTAAACGGTTATTTCATCTATTGCCGGTCTTCTTCGGGGTAACGGTTCTTGTTTTTGCGTTGCTGCGTCTTGCCCCGGGAGATGCCGCCCGGATCCGTCTTGCCGACCTGGGGCTTGATCCCAGCCCGGAGATACTGGCAAATCTAAGGGAAGAGCTGGGGCTCAATCGGCCCTTGGGGGAACAATACCTGCTATGGCTCCGGGATGTGAGCCGGCTTGATTTCGGTCTTTCCCTGACTTCAGGTAAACCGGTGGTTAGGGAATATCTCGCCCATCTCAAGCCCACCGCGGTCCTGGCCTTCCTTTCCCTGATCCTTTCCCTGACCATTGCCCTTCCCGCAGGAGTTTTTTCCGCGCTGATGAAAAACCGGCCCTTTGACCACCTTTGCCGGGGCCTTGCTATCCTCAGCCTTTCGATCCCCTCTTTTTGTCTGGGCCTTTTTTGCATCCTTCTCTTTAGTGTTCATCTGCGGTGGCTCCCTTCCTTTGGTTCAGGGCGTCCGGAACACCTGGTCTTGCCGATAGTGACCCTGACCTTGGGTTCCGCGGCCCATTATACCCGGTTTATCCGCGGTACCTTGCTGGAGGAGTTCTCTAAGGACTATATTCGCGCAGCCCGGGCCCGGGGACTCACCTCCGGCGCCTTGGTGTGGGACCTGGCTCTGAAAAATGCCGCAGCCCCGGTTATTACCTCGGTGGGGATGAGCCTAGCCCTGCTCCTGGGAGGTCAGGCAGTGGTAGAAAAGGTCTTCAGTTGGCCTGGGGCAGGAAAATACCTTATCGACGCCATTCTCCAGAGGGACTACAACGTAGTCCAGTGCGCGGTGATCCTCTTCGCTTGCTTTTTTGTAGGGATCAACCTCATTGCAGACCTGCTCTGTATGCTCATCGATCCCCAGATTCGCCGTTCTTCGGTGAATAAACCCAGGTCTGCCGGTGTATAACCAAACAGGGATGAGGGCTGCATCCTGGAAATTGCTTTTCTACCATCCCCTGTTTATCGCGGGCGCGGTTTTAGCCTTGCTTTTCCTGCTCATAGCCCTATTCGGCGGTCGTATCATGCCCCAGGATCCCCTCAAAACCGATCTGAGCCGTATTCTCATCTCCCCTGGCAGGGGATGTCCCCTGGGCACGGATAACTTGGGACGCTGTGTCCTTTCCCGGCTCATTGCCGGCTGTAGGATCACCCTGGGAGCAGCCTTGGTAACGGAAACGGCGATTTTCAGCATTGGTTTATGCCTGGGAATCGTAGCAGGATATTTCGGCGGCCTCTTGGACCGGGTCCTCCTCGTGCTCATCGACACCCTCCTCGCGTTCCCCAGCCTGATCCTAGCCCTGGTAATCGCCGGGATTTTAGGGCAGGGTCTGGGAAACCTCATCTTTGCCATGAGCGCGGTCTATTGGGTGGAATATGCCCGGCTTGCCCGGAGTATGACCCGGACCATCAGAGAAAAAACCTTTGTTCTTGCGGCAATCGCCTCAGGCAGTAGTTCCGGCGGGATCATCCTCCGGCATATCCTGCCCCATGTCCTGCCGGGGATGCTGGTCTATGCCACGCTGGGGATATCCCACATCATCATCGGTATCTCCTCCCTATCCTTCATCGGCCTGGGGGTACGGCCGCCCTTCCCTGAATGGGGGGCCATGATCACCGAGGCCCGGGATTATATGATGGAGCGTCCCTTGCCCCTGGGGGCAACCGCAGGTTGTATCATCGGTTCCGTAGCCTGTTTTCAGTTTTTAGGGGAGGCTTTTCAGGATTTCCTCAATCCCCGGCAAAGCCACGTCGGCTTGTTTTCCCTACGGAAATCCGGCAAAGCCGGGATCCCAGGAGACCCTTGATGTTAAGCCTGCGGGATATTACCAAACGGTATCCTAACGGGACCCAGGTTCTCCAGGGGCTTAATCTCACCCTGGAGAAAGGAAGCATCCTGGGCCTGGTGGGGGAATCGGGCTGCGGTAAGTCCACCCTGGCGCGGATTATCTGTATGCTTGAGGATTTTCAAGGCGGGGATATATGCTTGGATGGAGTCTCCTACCGGAAGCTCAAGGTGCAAGAGCGGCGGCTTGTGCGGCGGCGGGTACAGATGGTTTTTCAGGATGCCAGTGGTTCTCTTGACCCCCGGCAGCGGGTTTTTCACATGCTGCAGGAGCCGCTCAGAAATTACGAAAGCCTCTCGAGATCTGCGCTGCAGAAACGAGTGGAAGGACTTTTGAAAGCGGTGGGTCTGGATACGGCAAAAGCAGAGAACTATCCCCATGAACTTTCCGGAGGCCAGCGGCAGCGGGTGCTTATTGCCCGGGCCTTGGCAACGGAGCCTGAGTATCTCATCTGTGACGAGCCGGTTTCCAGCCTGGATCAGGAAAATCAGGAACGGATTCTTGCCCTCCTGGTCCCCTTACTGAAAGCAAAGCGCCTGAGCTGCCTTTTTATCACCCATGATATAAGCCTAGCTGCCCGGGTGAGCGGGGGTATCCTGGTCATGAGGGCGGGAAAAATTGAGGAGGAACGGTCTGCTTGTGCAGCCGGGTCTTATGGTGAAGCAGGCATCTCATGCTGAAAGTTGCGCATCTCACGGTGCGCTTTCCCCATCCCCAGGGGGATCGTATTCCGCTGCGGGATTGGAATCTGGACATAGAACCAGGGGAAATTTTAGGGCTTGTGGGTAATTCGGGCTGTGGGAAAACCGTGTGCTGTTCCGCGTTGCTCGGGATCCTCGAGCCGCCGGGGTATGTGGAACAGGGCAGTATGTATTTCACCGCTCCAGGAGAAACCACCATTGATTTACGCGCCTTAACCGAGGCAGAATGGCGGCATATCCGAGGCAGGAAGATCAGTATGATCTTTCAAGATCCCCTCAGTGCCCTCAGCCCCTCCCATAAGGTAAAAACCCAATGCTTTGCTGCCCTAAGAGCCCACGACGCCAAAACACCCCAAAAGGTATTTTTAGAACAGGCAGAGGACTTACTGGCCAAGATGGGATTTCTTGATCCCCGGCGCATCATGGACTCCTATCCCTTTGAGCTTTCAGGCGGTATGGCGCAACGGGTTTTAATTGCCATGGCCTTGATCCACCGGCCGGCCCTACTTATCGCGGATGAGCCAACCACCGCCTTAGATGTAAAAACCGAGTCCCATATTATCCAACTTTTTTCCCAGATTAGAAAGGAGTTTGGTATGGCGATTCTTTTGGTTTCCCATGATGAAAAAATCCTGAGGAAGCTTGCGGATCGAAGCATCCTGATGCCTTAGGCACTTCCCCTGCTTAGGTATTCGAGATACGCGTAATCTAAATCCACCCCTTCAGCCAAAACCCATTTTTGCTTTCAAGGCTTCCAGGGCCGCAGCCGCGGCCGTATCCTTTTCCATGGTTTGTAATGTCCGGTCTGCCCCGGTCTGCTCTTCTGAACCGGGAAGATGCCCCGCAGCCATGAGGAGTTCTTGTTCGAGCAGATCCGGGTCAATGGTACGTTCCCGTGCAGCAAGACCGGGCAGCTGCTGACGCAGGGTTTCAATCTCGGCTTTTAGGGCTGCCATGTCCGCGGCCAAGGCGGTATGCTTGGCGGTGATGCGTTCCGCTTCCTGCTCTGCTTCCCCGGCTAAATCGAAAGCTCCCTGGGAACGGGCCAACTCAATTCGGGAGCGCCATTTTGCCTGTTCTTCCCCCACGGCCGCGTACTGCTTTTCCATTACTTTTAAGCTGGTGATATACTGAACAAGAACTTCTTTATGTGTTTGTGCTTCCATAGGCACAACATACCATACAATTTCCCGTATAAGCAAGAATTAGCAAGAAAACAAGTAAGAAAGCAGAACAATCAGGGTTAAAATTTCCGATAGTATACCTATATGCGGAGATTATTATTCAATGGCGTACTACTGGGGATGGTTTTCTTCTATGCTTGTATGCACACCCAGGCTCAACAGTCCCAAGATACGACTATGTTGCTCATGACCGATACAGGGCCGTATTCTATGGTTGAACGTTCTGATTGGCGCCGGTACGATAACGGGAAATACATTGGCCATGTATACCATGAAGTCCGGGCATCTATTATCCCCCAATCAGCAGATCCCAATCCGAGTGCTTCAGAGGTACCGGTACGAAATCCTAGGGCTGAAAATGCTGCAGGCCAAAGCCTGTGGTATCAAGGCAATTTTTTCGTCTTAGAGGAAACCCTGCGGGATATGCGTCAAAGCGCTCAGCCGGTGGATGCGGTGGTCCCGGTTAGTTTTCGGATCCGTACCGATGGAACCATCACCATAGATAAGGACCAAGGCTTTCCCTCCCTTCGGGGGTTTCCTACCTTTCCTACATCCCGGGTCAGACCAGGTTATAAGTGGACGGCTCCGGGAAGCCGGGCAGTGGATCCTTTGCATAGCGGACAGCCGATAATTGTTCCTATCATTGCAGAATATGAATATAAGGGGACCGAATGGTATCAGGGTGTGCTGGTTCACCGGATCTTTGCCCAATACTCCTCCCGGTACCAAGGATCTTCAGGGAGAAATGCGGAGGCTTTTACCCAGCTACGGGATACCCATAAGGTTGACATCCTGATCCGGGTAGAAGACGGGCTTCCCCTTTTCATGCGGGATAGCTTGGAAGAAACCTATTCTTGGCCTGATGGTTCCACCATACGATTTGCCGGTTTTACGCTGACCTTTGGCTCAGGGGTAGTTCCTATGGATAAAGATGCGGTAGTAGCAATTTTGGGAAACACCCTGGGTATTGAACAGGTCCCTGAAGAGCCGGTCCCCGAACCGGTACTAAGCAACTCGCCGCTTGCCTCTGAACCGCCCCATGAGGAACCCCAAACAGAGATCCCGGTTACGGGATTGGAACACGCGGCTATAGACTTAGTCCCGGTCCCTGAAGGGGTACGGCTTACGGTCAAGGATATCCGGTTTATCCCGAATTCGTCCGAATTTCTTGCTGAAGAAAAACCTCGGCTGGATCTCATTGCTCAGGCATTACTGCAGGTCCCTGAGCGCAGCTTCCTGGTAGAAGGACATACTGCTGCCGCGGGATCCACCGATGGAGACTTGGAACTCTCGATAGAGCGGGCAAAACGTATGGTGGATGAATTGGTGAGCCGGGGTATAAGTCCGGATCGGTTTATTTATAAAGGATGGGGCAGCAGTAAACCCTTGGAGGATAATGCCACCGAGCAGGGCCGCAGCCGCAACCGTCGGGTAGAAATTACCATCCTTGAATAAACTCCTGCCTTTTTCCCTTTTTTAAGCCGGTTTCATCGAATCGAAGGTTCGTACGAACCAAGTTTTGAAACCGGCTCATCTGATACGGCAATGCTCCAGCTCCCCGATGCCCGGGAAGAAGGTACCATCAGACTTACTCTTCCCAGAGCCAGGTTGAGAGGTATCGTTCTCCAGTATCGGGGAGCACTGCTACGATGGTTTTACCCTTATTTTCGAGCCGTTTAGCAATGGTCAAAGCCGCCTCAAGCGCCGCTCCTGCAGATATTCCCACTAAGATACCCTCTTCTTTGGCCAAACGCCGGGCAATGGTACCTGCCTTGACATCGTCGGTCTGGTAAATTTCATCGACCAGTCCCTTACCATATACCTGGGGCACAAAACCTGCGCCAATGCCCTGGATCTTGTGGGGGCCAGGCAATCCACCGGAAAGGACCGGAGAAGCAGATGGTTCCACCGCAATCACCTTCACCGAAGGTTTCTGGGCTTTGAGGTATTTTCCTGCACCGGTGATGGTTCCACCGGTTCCAACCCCGCCGATAAGGATGTCCACCGCTCCTTCGGTATCTTTCCAGATTTCAGGCCCTGTGGTTTCCTCATGGATCTTGGGGTTTGCCGGGTTGTTAAACTGCTGGGGAATGAAGGCATGGGGATACTTTGCGGCCAGTTCCTCTGCCTTAGCAATGGCCCCTTTCATACCCTTGGCCCCTTCAGTCAACTCTAATTCTGCACCCAGGGCTTTAAGCAGTTTCCGCCGCTCAATGCTCATGGTTTCAGGCATGGTGAGGATGATCCGGTATCCCTTGACCGCGGCCACGAAGGCCAAGCCAATACCCGTATTACCGCTGGTTGGTTCGATGATAACGGTATCTTTGGTAATTTTGCCTTCCTGTTCTCCCGCCTCGATCATCGCCAGGGCGATCCTATCTTTAACACTGGAAAAGGGGTTGAAACTTTCCAGTTTCACATATACCGTTGCTTCGCTGTCATTCATCTTGTTGATTTTAACGATAGGAGTATTCCCTATCAGATCCGTAATTTTTTCGACTCGTGCCATATATGGCTCCTTGAGTATGGTGTATAGTCAGCATAATGCCTATTAAATATAGAGAAATTATATAAAGAAAAATTACCGATGTCAAGGGTGTAATGCCTCAAAACTAAAATCTAGCCTAGGAGAAGGAGCGGAAAGATTGCCGCGCTGAAATTACGCTATGCAGCCAAAAGAACCGCCCCCACAAGAGGGCGGTTCAGGTTCCGCAGGATGCGGACATTCAGCGAGACTGGGTTACTTCTTGGTTAATTCCAGGCCGTCGAGGGTGAGGGTTGAACCGGAGACCGTGTAGGGCATAGCAGAACCTCTTGAAGAAGAATCGAAGCTAGAGGAATACATAAAGAAGGAACCGCCGTC
This sequence comes from Treponema sp., assembly GCA_031266255.1. GTDB lineage: Bacteria > Spirochaetota > Spirochaetia > Treponematales > Breznakiellaceae > JAIRLU01. Next base: position 147 of record JAISBK010000211.1, on the reverse strand, counting down.
CGCCTTCCAAATACCAGAATAGATCGTATTGCCATAGCTTTGTTCCATAGCCCCGTTGGAATTAAAGGTTATGGTTATGGTCTGGCTTCCATACGTCATTTCCCAGGTACCGTGCAGGCGGGAATCCCCGTCCGCGCCGGAGCCGGA
>JAISBK010000205.1 GCA_031266255.1 Treponema sp. | reverse complement strand
AAAATTGACTTTTTCGACAGCTTCGTTAGGTAAAGTTGGGACTGCTCCAATTTTCTTTTTTTATTTCCTCTTTCCAATTATTATTGGAATCACCATACTTAAAAGCGTTATAAGTGATATTGAAATTCCAACAACTAAATTTAATCCCTACCCATACATTCTTATTATCCGTATTACCATTGCCGCAAAATAACTATGAAAAGCCAATATAAATATTGTCCCATTTGATAGTATTGTTATTGTTTTTAATCTTTTATTAAACAACAGGCTTATACCTATAATCATCACCGATCCTGATATGCCGTTATTCTTGATTTATCAAAATATTGGAATTTAGTTATTTTCTTTTTAACAATAGGATTGATCTTTGGTCTTGCATTTGTAGGAGCGAATCCCTTTATATATTTTCAATTTTAATACATCTAACTATAAGATTACTCCTTTGCTATCAACCATACAGATTGATAAAATAAGGACCAGGGGGAGAGAAACTGGCAAACCAGGAACAAATACTCGTATAATTCCAGATATAGCGCTTGAAACAGGAATGAAGGGGCGTATGCCCCATTCCCTTATCACAAGGAAATCACCTCGCCCACCGCAGGTGGTGTAAACCGAGCTGGAGGGCTTTGAGATTAAGATCCAGAAAGCGCGGTGGTACTTGCTTGGTAATGATCCGGATGATGTCTTCCGGGGTAAAGGGCAAACACTTGAGGGTAAGGGCGACTCCTAGGAGGGCCACATTTACCACTCGGGGATTCCCGCATTGGTTTATAAGTTTTTCTCCGTCTATAAGGGTGAGCTGTTGCACCTGTTCTTTGAGGTAGTGCATCAATGTCCCAGGATCATAGCGGTACGCTCCTAAGGCGCTGATTACCGGCGGTACTGGTCTATTAAGGACAATCATCTGGCCCTCCTCGGCAAGGAACGGCAAGACCCGTACTGCCTCAGCACATTCAAAGGCGATAATGAGATCTCCTTGGTGCAGAGGAATGAGGGGTGCATGTATACCGGCTCCTATCCTGATGTGGCTTACCACACTGCCGCCCCGCTGGGCCATACCGATGGTTTCTGTACCCCGGACCGCAAGGCCCTGCTCAAGGGCTGCGTTGCCGATAAGTCGGGAGAGGAGTACGGTTCCCTGGCCTCCAACCCCGGTGATTAAACAATTTTTTCTATCTTCTCTCTCTTTTCTATAAGCGATCATGGTTCCCTCCGAATCGCATCACAGGCACAAAGGTGCCGGCAAAGACCGCATCCGGTACATAACACCGGATCGATGACCGGCTTGTCCGGTGCTGATGCGGAGTCTGCGGCATGCGAAACCCGGAAAATCGCCGGACACCCCAGTTTTTTGATACAAACCATACAAGCGGTACAGTGTTCTTGGCTGATCTTCCAGGGGTTTGTACCTGTATCAACCATAATGCAGGGGCCTTCAAACAGGATCACCCTGACCCCCGGTTTATCCAGGACCTGTTTGACCGCCTGTTTTGCGGCTATAAGGTCAAAAGGATTGGCCTTGACTAGCTCCTGAATCCCTAGTGCAGCAACCAGGTCAAAGATGCTGAGTTTTTGCGTGACTTTGCCTGTGGCAGTCCTCCCCAAGCCAGGATGGGCTTGATTGCCGGTCATGGCAGTAGTGCCGTTATCCAGGATCACCACTACCAGGTCCGCCTGGTTATACACCCCATTGATAAGTCCTGGTAATCCGGTATGAAAGAAGGTCGAGTCTCCGATAAAGGCGATATTCAAGGTTCCTGGTTCAACCCGGTTAATCCCTTGAGCCATCGTTATACCTGCCCCCATGCAGAGACAGGTATCCACCATATCCAAGGGAAGGGCGTTCCCCAGGGTGTAGCAGCCTATATCCCCGGAGTATACCACTTTTCTACCCCGGGCATGTTCCCGAACCGCTTCTTTTACCGCAAAGAAAGAGCCCCGATGAGGACAGCCTGCGCATAAAACCGGGGGCCGGGGCGGCAGCGCCGGAGCATCTGCGGGAAGATCCGGCGTGGTGAGTACCGGCCCTGCAAACCCCAGGAAGACCCTAAGCTGCTCGGTAATGTGGGAAACCGTATATTCCCCGGCCTGGGGCATATCCCCGGACAGTTTACCTTTTATCTGTACCGGTAGCTGATCCCTGCCACATAGATAGATAAGCTCCCGTTCGATCACCGGATCCAGTTCTTCGAGCACCAATACTTCCTTAAGCCCGCTGAGGAACTTCCGTCCCAAGGATAGGGGAAACGGAACCGTTCCCACCTTGAGGAGCTTATAATCTCCTGGTATATCCATAAGGGCTTCTTGGGCATAGGCAAAACTCACCCCCCCTGCCGCAATACCCTTTAAACCGGATTTTTCTTGGTTTTCTACTTCTATTTTTTCTATAAGCCGATTCCCTTGGTAAGTGGAAAAATCCTCTGCCAGTTTTACGACATCTTTCTCAATCGCGATATGATTCCGGTAGGCGAGGCTGGGGAAAATGACCCATTTGCCCCCCGCCTTATCAAAACCCCCAGGGTTTGGCCGCGGCAGGTCCGGTAAAAGGGATACTGCGGCGTAGCTATGACATATCCGGGTGGTAGGTCGGAATATGACCGGACGCCGGTATTTTTCGGAATAGGCAAAAGCATCGGCTATCATGGTATAGGCTTCTTCAGGAGAAGCCGGATCAAAGACCATAAACTTACCATACTGACCAAAATGGCGGGTATCCTGCTCGGTTTGGGAAGAAATCGGCCCTGGATCGTCTGCCACCGCCACGACCAAGCCCCCCTGCACCCCGATGTAGTTGAGACTCATCAGGGGGTCTGACGCAACATTAAGACCCACCTGCTTCATGGTTACCAGTGCCCGGGCGCCAGCACAAGCCGCTCCTGCGGCCAGTTCTAAAGCGGCTTTTTCATTCACCGACCATTCCACATAGACGGGTCTATCCTGGAGATTTTTCCCTGGGCTTTGAATTTCCCGGACTATGGTTTCGAGGATTTCCGTAGAAGGGGTTCCCGGATACCCGCTTACCACAGCCACCCCTGCCCGTATGGCTCCCAAAGCAATGGCTTCGTTACCCATCAACAATACACTGTTCATAACCCTATGGTACCCAATACCACCACCTTCCTTCAACACACCTGCGGTGGGCGAGGTGATTT
>JAISBK010000080.1 GCA_031266255.1 Treponema sp. | reverse complement strand
CAAAACTTCAGTTTTGAGGAAACAAGCGTTGCTTGTCTTGGGACCTTGTAATACAGGCTTTAGCCTCAGAAGCTGAATCTAGGCTATTACTTTACGGAATTACATGAGAACTGTCAATGATAAAAAACAAAAAATATAATAAAAATACCAAGCGGAATGGTTATATGCCCGAATAGAGGCTATGACTTCCAGAGCCATGCTCTTGCATTTGACTGAGAAAATCTGATACCATATACATTATAATGGTTATGTGGTTATATTATTTAAGGAGGTAAGGGGATGCGTATCATGTATTTCCCTTTTGTTTTTCCCCTTGCGGTGGGTGTCCTATTGGGGTTTGGCTCGTGTTCAATCAACCGCATGGCTATAAATGCGGTTTCTAATGCCTTGACCGCTGAGGGCAGTAGTACGGTTTTTACCGGAGACGAGGATCCTGAACTGGTGGGAAGCGCTATTCCCTTTGCCATCAAGATGTATGAATCCCTTTTGGCTGCTAATCCCCATCATCAAGGACTCGTCCTCACAACCGGTTCCCTTTTTATCATGTATGCCAATGCCTTTATCCAGGGTCCGGCTCGAATTCTCCCTCAAGACCAGTATGCCGAACGAGACCACCAGTATGGCCGGGCAAAACAGTTTTACCTCCGGGGAGGGAAGATCCTCTATTCCGGTTTGGATACCAAATATCCGGGATTCAGTACCGCTCAAGAGCTTGAGGACGTAGCATCCTATTTGGCCAAAATGAAGCAGGAGGATGTTCCCTCCCTCTATTGGACCGCCGCGGGGTTTCTCTCGGCCTATTCCCTGAATCCCTTTGATCTAGAACTGGGCCGTAAAGTACCGGAATTGCTCGCCTATATTGACCGGGCCTATACCTTAGACCCGGATTTCAATCAAGGCGCATTGGACGAATTCTACCTGTTGTTCCATGCGTCCATGCCCGATGGGATGGGGGGGAATAAATCCTTGGTAGATACCTATTTCAACCAGGCCATTGAGAAATCCGGTGGCAAGTCCCCGGGGCCCTATGTAGCTTATGCAGAGTCGGTTTGTATTCCTGCTCAGGATTATGATACTTTTAAGCGGTATCTGGAGATTGCGTTGACTATGGATCCTGATGCCCAGCCGGAAAACCGCTTGGTTACTGTCCTCGCCCAGCGGAAAGCTCGGTATCTGCTTGAGGAAGCGGGGCATTTTTTTCTTGATGCAGAAACCGATATGGATTGGGATGTCGAGTAAGTATCTTTACTATAGGGTATATTACCGATCATGTAGACAATTATTACAACCAAACGATGAAGTAGTATGAGAAAGGGAAAAAACAATGCAAAAAAACATGAAAAAGTGGCAAAAGCGCACCGGCTCTAGGGGAAGCTCCTGTCTGATAGGCGGTATAGCACTTCTGTTCTTGCTGGGTATGGGGAATCCGGGGATGCTTTTTGCCCAAAGAAAGGTTACCATCAAACTTGCCTCATTAGTACCTGAAAGTACTCCCTGGGGAGCGGCATTGAACCGGATGTCCCAGGAATGGGCTGCGGTAACCCACGGCGAAGTAGAACTACGGGTCTACCATAATGGAGTTGCCGGGGGCGAAGAAGATGTACTGCGGAAACTCAGACTGAATCAGATTCAGGGTGCGGTGTTCACCTCCGCAGGACTGAATCTCATCACTCCGGAAATCATGACCTTGAGCATTCCGTTTTTCATCAGGAACGATGCTGAATTGGCCAGGGTACTCATGGATATAAAACCTGAACTTGAAGCAAAGATCAATGAGAAAGGTTTTTTCACCTTGGCGTGGGCTAAGTCTGGGTGGGTCAAAATCTTTTCCCGCAGGGAGGTCTTTGTTCCTCAGGACTTAAAACGGCAAAAATTGGCAGCCAATCCTGATGCCGATGAAATGAATCAGGTCTTTAAGATCATGGGGTATCAAATGGTGCCGGTTATGATAAACGATACTCTGGTATCCCTCAACAGCGGTATGATTGATGCGGTGGGTCAAAGCCCGGTCTTGGTGGGGGGTATGCAGTTTTTCGGCATAACCAAATACATGGCCTCTATCAACATCGCTCCTTTCATGGGGGGGATCATTTTAAACCAGCGAGCCTGGAGCCGGGTTCCCGACGCCTATAAACCCGCGCTTATCGAGGTTTCCCGTCGTATTGCCGAAGACATTAGCGATTCCATCACCCGCCTTGAATCGGATGTGGTAAAGACCATGACCAGTTATGGGCTCAAGATAAACCAGATAAGCCCGGAACAGGAACAAATGTGGTATACTGACGTTGAACGGGCTATGCCTACCCTCTTGGGTACTACCTTTAACCGGGAGCTGTACCAGAAGATAAACGGTATATTACAGCAGTACCGGAACGGACGTTAAGGTTAAGGAAGCTCATAATGGCTACGGAACTAAAGACCGAAACCCCCTTTCCCTGGGGTGTGCTCCATCGGGTTGAATGGGGGCTAGGGTATGGTTCCCTGGTCTGTCTGGCCTTACTTCCGGTGGCAGATGCAGTAGCCCGGATCATCTTCAAAACCGGTATACCTGCTTCTACCGGTCTTATGGTACACTGTTTGCTGGTAGTGGGCCTGGTATCAGGGATGCTGGCTACGAAAACCGAAGAGCACCTTTCCATTGCCTTGGTAGCTAATTTCGGGAATCCCCAGACCAAACAGCGATTCACCATAGTCCATAAGCTCTTATCCGCCTTCATCCTGATCATGGTTGCCTGGTGTGGAGGTTCCTTTGTCTTAATCGGCCTTTCCCCGTGGCGTATGATAGGGTTTATTCCGAATCAAATCTTTGGCTTGATAATTCCCTTTGGATACGCGGTGATGGCCTTTCGGTTTGCCTTGAGCGCGCCGGTCCAGGGAAAAGGAAAGATCCTACCGGTTGTGGCTTTGGTTTTGGGCACCCTGGCTTCTCTGCCCATGATTGCCAAGATACTTTGGGGGTTTGATGTTCCTGACGCCCTGTATATCCTCATTGATTACTGGTACACCCTGGCCTTTTACCTGAAAGTACCGGGAGTGGTACTGCTTTTGCTTGCTGCCTTGGCCGGGACGCCCCTGTTTGTCATCATGGGAGGTTTGGCCCTTTTATTGATCCAGGCTGCAGGGGGTGAAATTGATGTAGTAGCCAATCAGGTATATACCACCCTCACTAAGGATAGTTTCATTGCGATTCCGCTCTTTACGCTGGTAGGCTTTTTCTTATCGGAAAGTAAGGCAGGGGAACGGCTGGTACACACCTTTCGGAGTTTTTTTTCCTGGCTGCCTGGGGGCATGATCATCGCTACCGTGCTTATCTGTGCCTTTTTTGCCTCTTTCACCGGGGCTTCGGGGGTTACGATTTTGGCCTTGGGGGGTATCCTCTATACGGTTTTAACCAGCCATGTCCAGTACCCGGAACGGTTTTCCATTGGCCTTTTAACGTCTGTAGGAAGCATCGGCCTCCTCTTTCCTCCCAGCATCCCCATCATCTTGGTAGGAACGGCAACCATGACCAATGTGTTTCATGTGTTTTTAGGCGGGTTCATTCCTGGCCTGATTTTGGTTATAGGCGTTATTATCTTCAGCATCATCTCGTCGGTGAAAACAAAAATTCCGGTGGAGCCTTTTAATCTCTCCAAGGCCCTGTCTGCGTTACACGGAGCGGCCTTTGAAATTTTGCTGCCGGTACTGCTTATCGGTGGGTATTTTTCCGGTCTTTTGTCCCTGGTGGAAATCGGGGCGGTAGCGGTATTGTATATCTTCATCGTGGAAGTCCTCATCCACCGGGATATTCCTTTGCGAGACCTGGGTCGGGTATTTTCCAAGGCCATTCCTATCATTGGCGGGGTGCTGTCTATTCTGGCTTTATCCCAGGCATTATCCTATTACATCGTTGATACCCAAGCCCCTGAAGTCCTGGTTCACTGGATGCAGGGCGCGGTCAAATCTAAGTACCTCTTTCTCTTACTCCTTAACCTCAGCCTTTTGGTAGTAGGCTGCTTAATGGATATTTTCTCGGCCATCCTGATCGTGTTACCCCTGATCGTTCCCCTGGGTGCGGCTTATGGGATCGATCCGATTCACCTGGGGATTATTTTCATTACCAATCTGGAAGTGGGGTTCCTCACTCCGCCTGTAGGGATGAACCTCTTCTTGGCCGCTTACCGGTTTAATAAACCCTTTGTGGCTATTTGTCGCTATGTGTTTCCGTTCTTGGTTATCCAATTCCTGGTGGTGCTCCTGGTAACATACGTGCCCTGGTTCTCGACCTTTTTGCCGAGTGTTTTCGCGCCTTGACCCGCCCCTAGGGAAGGACTATACTGCCCCCCATGACTCATAAGCCCAATGCTCCCACCGATAGAATCGGCACTGAAAAAATCAGTACCTTGTTGTTTGATTTTTCTGTACCTGCCATTATCGGTATGGTGGTGAATGCGGTTTATAGCATTGTAGACCGTATTTATGTCGGTCAAGGGGTGGATCCCCTGGGAATCGCGGGGATCACCATCGTGATGCCGGTCATGATGGTGATGATGGCAGCCTCTATGTTAATCGGCGTTGGCGCCAATGCCCTCTTTTCCATTCATTTAGGAGAAGGCCGCAGGGATGAGGTAGAAAAAATCATGGGCCATGCCTTGGTCCTGCTGTTTCTGGTACCTGGGGTGGTGATCCTCTTGAGTCTGGTTTTCCTTGATACACTGCTCCTGGATATACTCAAGGTAAGCGAAGCGGTGTTTCCCTATGCCAAGACCTACCTCAAAATCATCCTCTACGGTGGTATTTTCAGCGCGGTGGGGCCGGGGATTAACCATTTTATCCGTTCCGACGGGCATCCCCGGACTTCCATGTTTACCCAGATCCTGGGGGCGGTGATAAACATCATCCTGGATCCTATTTTTATTTTCGTTTTTGACAGGGGCATTGCCGGTGCGGCCTGGGCTACGGTTCTATCCCAGTTTATTTCCTTTCTTTGGGTTATCTGCTATTTTAATTCCCGATGGACCAAGCTGCGCTTTCGTATGCAGAGTATGAAGCTTGAATTGAACTTGAGTCTTCGGATTATAGCCATTGGATTTGCTCCCTTTGCCATGCAAGCGGCCATAGGATTGGTCAATGTGGTGCTGAACCGAACCTTGGACTTTTATGGAGGGGATATGGCGGTTACTTCCATGGGTATCGTGTACAGTATCCTGGTGATCATTATTATGCCTATCCAAGGACTGAATCAGGGGGTACAGCCCCTCATTGGGTACAACTATGGAGCAAAAAAATACAACCGGGTTTTCACTGCCTACAAGTTGGCAGTGCTTTATGCGACGATCTTTGTGGGGGTGGGGTTTGTCCTGATCCAAGGGTTTCCTGGATTTTTCATTGGGATTTTTAGGAGTGAAGAGGGAGAACTGATGCAGATGGGTATTCGCTCCTTACGCACCTGCACTCTGTTCTTGCCGGTGATTGGCTTTCAGATCATCACCGCGAATTTCTTTCAAGCCGTGGGGAAACCTATACCGGGAACCGTGTTAAGCCTGTCCCGGCAGATACTCCTGTTTATTCCCCTGGTACTGATCCTGCCGCGGCTCTTCGGGCTATACGGAATTTTCCTCGCCATGCCTATCGCGGATATGGGGGCATCTATTCTTTCCGCGCTTATGATGAAGCAGGAACTCAAGAAACTAAACCAAATGAGCAGATCCCGTCCAGCCCTTAGCGCACCGCTTTGATGGCCTTGGCTAAGGCTGTTTCTAACAGTGCCACCGGAGGCTCCTGGATGTATCCCAGCTTCTTCATGTCCTCCACTAAGGCCCGTGCCGCGGCTATGTCCGCTTTAGCCCGTTGGTATACGGTATCCCAGGAAAGCTCCACCCGGGCGACCCCTTCCTTGATTGCCTGGATCGCCACATCCGCGGCTTCCTGGGCAAAGACATCGGTCTCTTCCATAGTAGCGATGATGTTATCCGGGCTTATGCCCCGCTTCTCGGAAAATGCGGCAATCGCATGGGCGCAACGGATGGCCATGCCGTCGGTGATCTTCCGGGCCCGTACTAACAGTGCACCCTTTAATATGCCGGGGAAACAGACCGAATTGTTCACCTGATTGGGGAAGTCTCCCCTGCCGGTGGCCACGATATAGGCCCCTGCTTCTTTGGCTGCATAAGGCCAGATTTCCGGCACTGGATTAGCGCAGGCAAATACCACGGACTTGGCAGCCATAGAACTGATCCATTCCCGCTTCACCGTGTTTGGGCCAGGGGTAGAAAGGGCAATCAGCACATCCGCGCCTTTAACGGCTGCTGCGATGGACGGGGCCCTCCCCGGATTGGTCTTTTCACAGAGTTCCCACTTCCGGTAATTCCGCTTGTCCTGTTTAATGTCCTCCCGGCCCAGATGCAGAGAACCTGTAGAGTCAAAAATCGTGAGCTTTGCC
>JAISBK010000079.1 GCA_031266255.1 Treponema sp. | reverse complement strand
CCCCCCCCCCCCCCCCCCCCCCCCCCCCCCCCCCCCCCCCCCCCCCCCCCCCCCCCCCCCCCCCCCCCCCCCCCCCCCCCCCCCCCCCCCCCCCCCCCCCCCCCCCCCCCCCCCCCACGCCCCCCCCGCGCCCGCCCCCCGCCCCCCCCCCCCCCCCCCCCCCAAACAAACAGAGAAATGAGACGGCATTTACAAATTCCTCCTTTGCACTGGATGCCTAAAATTATTTTGTTCATTATAAGCATAGATCAACGTAACATGTCAAGTAAGAATTACTAGCAATCTAAAAAAATTACATTGACCTAACATGAGTTCGATGAAAAGCTAAACGAGGAGAGGCAAGCGTCTTGCATCGTGGAAGCCCCGGATGGACGGCTTATCGGTCTCCTCATCCAGGCGGCTGTACCGCCGCCCGCGTACAATCAGTTTTTATTGCCCTTTCAAACCGTGTTCGTAAAGCTCTCCAATGGTTTTCATCCAGTGGGGAATGTCGATGTGCTGAGGACAGAGGGTCTTACATGCTCCGCACTCAATGCAATTCGATGCACGTTCCACGTCCTTGAAAAACCCCCATTCCATTTCAAAGTGCATCTTTGCCATAGGGTTCGACTGAGCGATTGCCCGTTTGTAATTGTTGTATATCCCAAGGTTCTTGGGGATTTCAACGCCTTGCGGACAGTCCATACAGTAACGACAGCTGGTACAAGGAACTGCTCCTGCCTTGCGGTATGCTACTAGGGCTTTTTCAATCACCCCGCGCTCTTCATCGGTAAGCGGCTTGAGGGGACTCATGGTTTGTACGTTGTCTTGCACTTGTTCCAGCGTGCTCATGCCGCTTAAAATCACCTGTACACCGGGAAGGGAGGCGGCGTAACGCAGCGCCCATGCTGCAAGACTCGCCTGGGGGTCTGCGGCTTTGAGAATCCCGCACGCTTCCTCCGGCAGGTTTGCTAGGGAGCCGCCCCGGATAGGTTCCATGATGCATACCGGTATGTTTTTTTGCTCCAGGATCCCGTACAATTTCCCTGCCTGCTGCAATTCCCAATCCACATAGTTAAGCTGAATCTGCGCAAAGTCCCAGTCGTATTGCGCTACGACTCGTTGAAGCAGTTCAGGCCGGTCGTGAAAGGAAAACCCAAGATATCTGATAAGCCCCTGCTTCTGTTTTTGCTTGAGCTTTTCATAAACCTTGAGCGATTCTACGGTCTGTATATGGGCCTGATTGATGTTGTGGAGCAGGTAAAAATCAAAGTATTCGGTTCGGCATTTTTTAAGCTGCTCGTTAAAAATACGTTCTACCTCCTCCTCTTCCTCCTTAAGCGCTATGAGCGGCATTTTGTCGGCCAGATAAAAACGGTTTCGCGGGTAGCGGGAAAGTGCCTCCCCTGCAAAGTATTCTGAATTGCCGTTATGGTACATCCATGCAGTATCAAAATAGTTTACTCCCCGTGCAATGGCAAAATCCACCATTTCAATGCTTTTAGCCGTGTCCACCTCACCATAGTCCCCGGTACAGGGCAGCCGCATCAGCCCAAACCCCAACAGTCCTATGTTTCCATTCTTCAGATTTCTTATTTCCATTTAGTTACACTCCTATCATTCCTATAGTAATGAGGTTATGCTACCCGTTAGCGTTAACGTTAAGTCAAGTACTTGGGATGGTCTTTGAAGGGAAAAAATCGGTTCAGGCTTGCCGTTTCCTAAAACGGGCCACATAGAGGGGCCCCATGCCTCCGGACTCATCCGGGAGGATGAGCCTTCCCAGCGCGGTTTTTTCACCTTCCGGGAAATCCGGTTCGTCCGGCAGCACCTCATTGAGGTACTTTTTCAAAAGCCGGGAAACCACCCCGTCGTTTTCTTCTTCAGAGATGGCGCAGGTAACATATACCAAGGAGGCGCCGGGTTGTAATACGAGAAATGCTGCGGAAAGGAGCGCCCACTGCCGCCGGGCAAGAAACCGGGGCCGGGCAGGCTTCCACTGGGCCAGGGCCGTTTCATGGCCCAGGACATGCCGTTCACTGGAACAGGGAGCATCCAGGAGGATACCCCCAAAACGGTTCAGTTCCCTTTTTCTGCCCCCCAGGCTCGCCGCATCAAATCCGGAAACTGCTACCCGGCTCCGCTTCTCCGGCTCCAGATGTTCCTCCAGCACCTTGAGAAGCCGCCGCCGCCGCTCCCGGGAAGGCTCATTGGCCAGGAGCCTTAGCTCTGACCCCAATGCTGTAGCCAAAACGAGGCTCTTTCCTCCGGGAGCAGCGCATGCATCCAGGATGAGTCCTGCATCGGGAAGCCTGAGAGATTCCGCGGCTAACACCGAACTCCTGTCCAGGGTATAAGGAACCCGCAAGCCCTGGGTAAAGGGTATGCTTACCCGTTCTTCAAGCAGACTTTTCCGTAAGGATTCCCAACGGGAACGGTAGATTGTCCGGTAGTATGCTTCAAAGTCCTGGTTACAGAACAACGGGTCCCTACTTTTTTAGCGTTTTTTTTTCTGAGCAAAGGCTTTCATTTTTTGCAAGGTTTCTTCTGAAAGGAGATGTTCCATCTTACAGGCATCTTTTTCTGCGGTATCTGGGTTAACGCCAATAATATCCCGTAAAAACGAGGTGAGAAAGCTATGGCGATTCCGAATTTCTGCTGCCTGAAGTACCCCTTTTTGCGTCAAGGAGACTCTACGGTATCGTTCATGTTCTAACAGTCCCTGTTCTTCCAACACTTTAAGGGCAGTCAACACCGAAGGTTTTGAAACACCCAGCCGTGCTGCAATATCCGTTACCCGCACTTCACCATCATCGGCAAGGAAACTCACCATTTCAAGATAATCTTCTAACGACTGAGTCATATCTTTTTATTTTGAAGGATGGACCCTGATTTGTCCAGTACCTTTTTAAAAGTGAAACCGTTGGGGAAGGGACGTCTCGAAGGTTCTCGGTTCCTGATCTCCCGGCAAGATCAGGCGTAAACTCTTGGCATGAAGCATGAGGCTTACCCCAGGAAAACGGGGATCCGGTATGCCGTAGAGGGGATCTCCCAGAATAGGATGCCCAATATACCGCAGATGTACCCTAAGCTGGTGGGTACGGCCGGTATAAGGCCTCAAGAGCAGAAGAGAATGGGTGCCCCAAGACCGGATTACCCGGTAACGGGTTCGCGCGCGCTTACCTTGATCCTTTGAAACCGTAAACCGTTTCCGGTCCCGAGGATCCCGGATGATACCGGTTTCAATAAGACCAAAGGGGACTGCTAAGGAACCGTGCACCAATGCCCCGTAGCATTTTCGTACGGTTCGGTTTTTGAATTGGTCTGACAGAAAGGTGAGGGCCTGGTCATTATACGCGGCGATGATCACCCCAGAGGTATCTTTATCCAACCGGTGTACAATACCAGGGCGAAAGGCTGCCCCTGCCGCCAAGCCGCCTTGATGGAGCCGCCTGAACAACAGGGCATTTGCCAGGGTTCCCCGGTGATTCCCCGCGCCGGGGTGCACCACCATGCCTTGGGGCTTGTTAAGCACCACTACCTGCTCATCTTCATAGATAAGTTCCAAAGGGATGTCTTCGGGAAGCAGGTCCACTGGTTCCGGAGTCGCCCAGGTAAGCTCCAGTCGATCCCCGCTTTTCACCAACCGGGAACGTTTTACCTCCTTCCCGTTGAGCCGTGCGGTTAAAACCCGGGATTTGATCTGTGAACGGGTCAGGACCTGGAGATACTCCGCTACATACCGGTCAAGCCGCAGCGGTCCGGGAAGCCCGGCTGCTACGATACCTCTATACGAAGGCATTTCACGGAGCCTCGGCTTCGGTAGACGTTCCCTGGTTTTCCGGGACCACGGGCTTTCTGATGATAATCGGTACCCCTTTAGGGAGCTGTTCGAGTTCCCGGGCCTGTTTCGTTCGCTTATAACGCACGATAAAAAAGTCAATCACGGCGATGAGCATTGAGCTTGCCGCGGCTATGGCCAGGGTGTTCATTTGCTCATCCTTGGTCATATCCACTGCCCCTGCAGACTTCGCGGGCCAGGGAGCATAACGGGTATCCCAATCATGGTTGGCGCAGCGATAGAGATCCACTGCGGTGAGGGTGAATAACATGGTAAGCGGAAAAGAGCCAAAAGCCACGATCTCCCCTCGCCTCAGATCCTTCACCCACTGGGGAAAACCCGTGGTATCGAACGCGCCGGTCGTGGTTGTTTGGGCATGGACCGGCAAGAGGACCCCTAAGAACAAGCCAAGTCCCAGGACTCGTACCGTCCCTATCTTTATACCCTTCATAGATAACGTTCCCCAAACAGGGCAGTTCCTATTCTTATCAAGGTTGAGCCTTCTTCGATAGCAATTTCAAAGTCCTGGGACATCCCCATGGAAAGACAAGACCAATCGCAGGCTGGAAATCGGGAGGCAAGATTATCTCGTACAACAACCAGAGACCGGAAGGCTGCACGAATCTGGGTCGTATCATCGGTATAGGGGGCCATGGTCATGAGTCCCCGCAGGACCAGCCCTGGATAGGATAACACCTTTTCCGTTGCCCGGTAGAGCTGTTCCGTATCGAGAAAACCGCTTTTCGTCTCCTCCCCAGTATGGAACTCCAAGAGAATCCCCAAAGGTCTATCCCGTTGCGCGGTCAAGGTTCCCAGTTCGCTGATAAGTTCATCCCGATCCACCGACTGAATACCGTCAAAGAAGGACACCGCGGTCTTTGCCTTATTACGCTGGAGGGAACCGATGAGGTGCAGTGCTATTTCAGGGTGCTGCTGCTTAAACGGGGTGAATTTTTCCACTGCCTCTTGTACCCTGCTTTCCCCAAAAAGCCTGATTCCTTCTTGCCAGGCTTCCTCGATTTCTGCACTACTATGAAACTTCGACACTCCCATGAGCTGAATTGTAGCTCGATTCCTGCCGGAACGGATGCAGGCTTCTTGGATCCGTTCCTGTATACGCCCGAGCGCGTCCCTGATTGCCATTAGGTTTCTCCTTACCTTATAGTTCTGCGTTAGTAATACGTTCTAATACTGCGGCCAAAGCAACAAAGTCTTCAAGCCCCAATACCTCGGCTCGTTTATCCCCGGATATACCGCAGAAATCCAAGACCTCCCGGGTAATACGCGCCGAGTCCTTGGATATTCCCTGTTTAGTAAGTATATACGAAGCCACGAAACCGTATACGTTATGTTTAATGGTTTTTCGCCGGGATGCAAACAAACACCGGACCAGGGGTCTAAAACAAGCCGGATACCGGCGGGGATCCACATCGGTGCGAAGATCAAGCCTCAACCCCTGGGATTCCACATGAGGAACCGGATAAAAGGAAGAACCTTTCAAGATGCTCAGGGGCTTAATGGTGTAGGCCGAAGTACAAAGCACGGAAAACGAGGAGTAGTCCTTGGAACCAGGGGTTGCCCGCATACGCTGGGCTAACTCTCGCTGCACCGTTACCACCATACGGGTAAAAAGCCGGTTTTGTTCAATAAAAGTCCCTAAGACCCGGGAGCCAATGGTATAGGGCAGGTTCCCCAGCAGGTACTTTTCCTCCCCGGCATGGGGCCAGGTTTTAAGCACATCCCCGGGTACAAGACAAAACCGGGGATGGGTTCCAAAAAAAGTGCGTAATACCTGGATAAACCCGGGATCGATCTCAAATGCCTTCACCCAAGCCCCTCGTTCCAAGAGATCCCAGGTCATGGCCCCCAGGCCAGGCCCGATCTCCCACACTCCCTCTCCCGGCTCTAGCTCCAGGGCATCCAGCAGGGTCTTCCGCGCGCCGGGGTTAATCAGAAAATTCTGTCCGAATTTTTTCCGCATCCCTAAACCGCAGGTCTCGAGAAAGGCTTTAAGCGCTAAAGGAGAGTCATAGTTAAGCGGGGCTTGGGTTGAGGCGGTATGTAAAACCGCCTCATACAACATATCATGCAAAGGGGACAAGATTGCTCCTCATCAGGGTTTGTCTATGGCTCAAGACCATGAGCGCTCCAGATACCCCTAGGGATAGCGCGGCTACAACCAGGGTATCTAAAACCGGTATCCCCGGAACTTGGGCAGCCAAGGAGACCAAACGCATGAGTACATCATACAGGAAGCTCAAGATAAGCCCAAGATAGTTCCCCGGCAGGATCAGCGCAGCCAAGGCTCCCAGCATGAACAGGGTGGTCAAGGGTACGATAATCAGGCCGGCTAGGATCCCTATGGGCCGTAAGACCCCAAAAAAACAGACCGTGCTTGCCGCAGTAGCGATGAAGGCCCCCAGGGATGCCGCCAGAGGCTTGGCAAGGACTTCGGGGATCCTCCCCTGGATAAGTACATGGATGGGGTTACCCACCGAAAGGATGCCTGCCAAGGCCAGATACGACAGGATAAAGGAAATACTCTGCCCTGATTCCGGGCGTAAGAGGATCTGAAGCAAAAAGGCCAAACTGAGCAACGCAGATCCTTGTTTAGGAAGGGATCCCAGGACTGCCAGGGTTCCCAGCAGGTACATGATGGCGGCCCGTTCCAAAGAGGGGAGGTTTCCCACCAGATATACATACCCCAGGATACAGCACCCTCCGAGAAGGGCTGCGGCTTTGAGTCCCAAAGGTCTTCTGAGGAACAAGGCAAGCACCGCGGTAAGAATGGCCAGATGCATCCCGGAAAGGGCCAATACATGGGAACACCCTGCGTACTGATATGCTTGGGAGAGTTCGGTATCAAGCTGGTCTTTTACCCCTAAAAGGAGCGCTCCTGCCAGCCCACCCCAGGGCTCTGAGGAGAATCGTTTCATAAGCGCGCTATGCCCCCGGGTTCTCAGTTGTTCCAGCGCAGGTGCAGGTCGCAGCAGGTGTACTGATTGCGCCTGGAAGTACTTCCCGAGTGTGCCCGCGGTCTTGGTCTTTGGTTCGGAGGTACGGATCGTCCCTTCTAGGTATACTTCGCTCCCCCGGCCAAATTCCTGTAAGCGGGGAATAGTCCCCTCTGGGAAAAATACCCGCAGGGTTCCTGCCGCCGATGCCCTGAGTCCCCCTTTCCCGGATACGTTCTGCAATGCCAGGTATCCCATACCCCGGCTATCATGAAAGGCCCGAGGATCTTCCTTGAGGGTTCCGTAGATACCCCTGATCTGGTCTTCGGGGATGCCAAACCAGAGCGGTTTTACCTGGTTTCCCACGCCAAGCCCCAGACTGAAACCAAGGATTAGGGTAATGCTGTATACCCTGTACCGGCGTACGTGGCGGTACGTTCTCAGGGCCTTACCAAACAGCGTTGGGTGTTGGGCCAGTACCTGCATGAGGCTTCCCAGGATGCCCATGACCAGCAGTATCCCCAGCAGCCAGGGAAGCCCATCTTTCCTGGATAAGAAACTAACCCCATAATAACTTACTGCGGCTCCCAAGGCTCCATACAGGAGGGGAGGTGCGTGAAAGGGTTCTGCCATAGCTACCTCTCTAAGAATATGACCTTAACGTGGGGTTTGCTTTGATTATGCAGGCTCAGATGAAACAGGGTAGCGCGGGTGTTTTACCGATGAATGAAGCGCAGCGGAATGACCTAGGCAAACCGGATCTCGAGCTCACTGTAAGGTGGATGAGCGTAAACAGCCTCTTTAGACGATGTTTTTTCTATTTCTATTTTATTGAACATATATTCACCAGATAAATTAGTTATTTCTTTTGTTAAAATATTATAATTATAGTTTAAAATAAATTCTTGAAATAGCCATTTATATTCTTCCTTTTCTTCCGGCTTTTCTGTCATCTTAAAATATTTGTAATACATTTGTACTAGATAATCATCAAAATTTGCCCTCTTTACATTCCATTGGCTAAACACTAACCCATACAAAATATTGCCAGAAAGCCAAAAACGTCTATAATAATTGCCTTCTAATACAATATCATTATTGGCAAGATCAAATATATCAATCCCTCTAATCCAAGGCCCGGTTCCTATATCACAAAATAATAAATCATCACTAATACCTTTAAACCAATAAGGATCGCCAATCTTACTGTACAATTTTTTTCCTCTTGTTTGGTATTCACTATATTTAAATTCTTTATTATATTTATAAACACTAAACCCGCCTATATACCAATTCTTTTCATTTTGAAACAATTCTTCTAGAACTATATACTTCTCATATATATAAATATCTCTGATATGTAATTCTGGATATCTTTTATAAAGATCAACATATCCTATGAATTTGTTATTATCAGTATCATCTATAAAAATATTTGGTAACCGTTCACGGGTCATATAGCAAGATTGGTGAGACAAGGAGATATATCCAGGCAAAAATACACAGATAAACATTTTTTGAGATACTTCATTACCGATATGTTTTGTAAAGTACAGGTTGTAAGAACTGTCCAGAAACGTTCATGCCACTCGTTGCCCCATATACTACGACTTCCTTGCGTAACCATCCGGTCAAGTACCGTTTGCCGTATCGCCAATTCCGCCGCATTGTTCGTCGGTTCAAGGTAGCACTCTATCAATCTAACGTATTCCTCTTCCCATTCCCTTATCCGTTTCGCTATGAGCTTTGCCTCTTTTTGTTCCGGCACCGTGCCTGCCGCTCGTTTTACTATGAGTTCCCGGTGCCGCTTCATCCGCTTCTTCCATTCCTCTTCCCCAATCTCTCCCTTCTCCCCTATCGTCTCAAACATCAGCCGTATCTGTTTTATTACCCCCTTCCCGTATCGCACTGCACCCCGATGTAACCCGACTTTTAAAACCGTAATTTCTATCACTTAAAACCGTAATTTTACCTGCTTAGAGATATAATGGATATTTCATAGCACTTATAAATAAAGCTGGGCGCGGTAGCATACCGCGCCCAGCTTTTGATCCTGGATTATTTTTTCTTTTTCTTGATAAGTTTTTTATCTGCCTTGTTGAGTTCTTTACTGGTCTTTTTAAGTTCAGATTTGATTTTCTTGACATGGACTTCCGCAGGTAAATCTTCCGGCATGGTACCTCCCGTTTCCCGTATTGCATTTCGTACCGTCTGTCCAACTTGTAATGCCGCTTGCTCTAAGTCATGTTGACCACGGATATTTTCCCGTTTTATTTTTGCGTTGGTTTGGGTAATACGGAAAATATTAGCGCCTAATTCTTCCGATCCCATATAATCAAGAGGGGTTTCTCTACCGGGGATACCTTTTAATTCCCTAATTTTATGAATTGACATATTATAAAGGCCCATGTAGCCCTTATTAGCAAAGTAATCATAGCGGACAACTCCGGCTTGTTTGGCAGTCGATGCAAGGGATTTTTCCCCTTCGCTGATGTCTTTGCGAAGCCACACGCGCTCCATATCTTCATGGGATTTGACGTATTCTTGAAAAGAAGCGGTAAAGGCGGCAAAATAGACTTGAGCTTTTGCCACCTGCACCTTTTTGACATCGGCATTCATAGAGACAAGATAACAGGCAAAGCGGGAAAGTTTAAAATCCTTAATCGGCTTCCTGCCAAGATACCTGACTTCTTCCCTAAAGTGATCGGCGGTTATGATGGAGGGAATGCTTAGACAAACCGACATAGCTTTATTGATGGGTTGCATAGTAGGGGAATATTCCCGATATCCGAGCCAGTGGATAAAGTCAGACGCATACCAATAAATTTGTCCATTTTCATGGTAAAAATCTTCAAAAGCAGGATGTTCAGCATCAAAATATGAACCTATATCTGACATATCATCACTCATGCCCTCATTATAAGGCCATTTTGTGGATTTTCAAGACCCTGACACTAGTATCTTGATTAAACTACAAATAAAGGTATAAAATATCCCTACCCACGGGAGGGGTAAAACAGATGAGAGGGAAAACCTATCAGGTACATTTAACGAAAGAAGAAGAAAAACGGTT